>NZ_VILC01000008.1:0-85145 GCF_009712065.1 Aphanizomenon sp. UHCC 0183
CCCTATCTAGGTTCTCATACTCCCGTCAAATTTATCTCCAAAAAATGGGATCAGTTTTGGAATGTCCCCATTAGTGAACTTCGCACTCAATTAGGAATGAATTCTATTCCTGAATTAGCAGTCAGGTAAAATAGAATTTCTGAGAAAATAAGGTTTTTTAATCTATTTTGAGATTATGCTACCGCATATCATCAGATCAAAAAATATTCGTAGATTGTTGGGAGTAGAAGTTTGTATGCTGTTCAAATACTTTCTTCTAAGACCTTACTTTTATACTTAATCAGATCACCAGAATCTTTACCATTATGTTTTTTCAGACGGTTCTTAAGTTTAATTTCTACAGAACTATTAATATCAGGAGTTGGATTTCTATTTAAGACAATGCGTGCATAAATTTTGAATTCTTTTATTTCAGTCATCAGGTTAGTTAGAGATGAATCTATTTGTACTATTGCTTTTTTTAAATCATGTCCTTTTAACTCTACAAAAAACGCTGATTTATCTTCACAGGACAAGATTAGGTAATCACATCTTTCAGATTCTTTAATTAAGCACCCATCAACCTTAATCTTACAAATTTCTTTACCGTTATTATTGGTGACTCTATACTCTTGTTTATTCCCAGAATCTTTGACAACTATGGTTTTTCTTGAATCACAAAATTCCTGACATTCACTTTCTCGAAAAAAATCGTTACACATAGTTATTCATCCAGATTGAACAAGTCATTAAATTTGTCATTAATTATACTGGATGCACTATCTATTTTTTCCGCTTGAATTAATTTTAGTTCTTCATCAATAATTGATTCATAGCCATTTTCTGAGATAAAGTAAGCTGAAATGCGATCAGGATCAATCCAACTTTTACTATTAACAATACTTTCTACGGCTTCTCTTTCATCACCAACTTTATTTGTACCCACTTGATAAGCATATAAAAGATTATTGAAAGCAGATAGAATATAAGGACTATGGGTGGTTATAATTATTTGATTGTTATAAACATTTGCTAATAAACCAATCAGTTCCACAATATCACTTTGAGTTTCAGGATAAAGGTGTGCTTCCGGTTCTTCAAAAACCATAAATACACTCGTTCCATCTAAAATATATCGAAATATCAGCAATAAAATCCAGACAGATTCTTGTTGTCCTGAAGAAGCATATTGTAATTTAACATATTTTTCATTATTAAAATAAATTCTTTCTTGTTCACCATCAAAATTAAATCTATATTCACCTTTGAGGATTTTTTTCAATAATTTTGATAAATCAATACCTGTATCTGAAGCAATATCTTCAATTTGAATGAGGCTATTTAAATCAACCGTAAAGTTGTATCTTAATAAATTGATTCGCTCAACAAAAGATTTTGTAAAATAGTCTAAAGTATCTAAAAATTTCGTGAAATAGTTGAAAGTATCTGGGTTATTAATATGCTGTAATTGTTCAGCTAATGTAGACATCAAACTTCTACCAGCAGGAATAAATACAGGAGAGTGTGTTTCTTCAAAAATATTATAAACGATGGATTTAAAATGGTTAAATTGTAATCTTTTTTCTGATTCTAGTTCTCGTAATTCTTCTAATGACTTAGATTTCTTCCGTTGTTCCTTGGAGATTATTTTGTAATTTGAAATTTCTATAACTAGCAGATTTAATTCTTTTTCAAGTGTTGAACTAATTTTGATTTCTTGATTGTATCTACTAGAACCAGAAATGGTTATATATTTTTCATTTGAGTATTGATATTTTAGACTAAATCCTTTACGGTCTGGTTCAATTCCAAAATATGTGAAGAATTTGCTTTTTATGTAATTTATTGTGTTATCTAATGATAAAGATAAATTTTCTAGAGCATTCACATACACATAAATGTAAGTAAGAATTTCATTTTTCAGAGATTTAAATATAAAAATTGATTTACTAATTGTACTTTTTCCACTTGCTTGGGGTCCAATTAACAGCATTATATCCGTAACATCAGCCTCAAATTTTTTCACTGGTCCAAAATTTTCTATAGAAATTCTTTGCATAATTATGGTGTTTTGATTGAGATTCAAAAATAAAAATCACTATGAACAGTTTAACAAAAATTTGATGACAAATGAACTTCGCATTCAATTAGGAATGAATTCTAAGTAGGTGGGCGGAGGAAAATCAAAATATAATTCATTTTGTAAAATGACTAAAACTCAACCACAATAAGGCATAAAGGTTAATTTACATATCGTTAGGAACGCAAATTTAATAACCTGCAATTCTGATGTAACCTGGAATGGTGCGTTACGCTGTCGCTAACACACCCTACTTTTGCACCTTATTTAATTTACATATCGTTACACATTTTGGTTATTTCACGTCCACCTACTTATTCCTGAATTAGCAGTCAGGTGAAGTGGAATAGCACAAAATAATACATGAATTGTCTATTTTGTCAAGATACCGCGGATTGCAGATTAATGAGGTACAGGATCTAAATTCAAAGCCAGACAGCAAGCCAGTTTTACTCCTGACTCCTGACTTCTTTAGATTCATGTAATTATTTTTTTATTTTTATGAGAGTGCTGTAAAATTTATTTAACATTAAGTAAAGAAAGATAATAAGGAATCACTTCATGCCTTACACAAACGAAGAGGGTGGTCTTCTCAATAACTTTGCTAAAGAACCCAAGCTTTATCAAGCTGAACCACCAACAAACTCCCAAAAGCGTACTTATATTATTTTAGGAATTGCAGCGGTGCTTTTAATTGGAGGGGTAATTTTTGTCGCTTTCACTGTCTCTAATGTTAGCTAATTGAAAAACTGCCCTTTAATAGCCTTTTCTGATTTCAGGTTCTTATTTTGATCAAGAGCCTGATTTTTTGCTAGAATGGCAAAATACAAGTATAATTATAGTCTTTTTTTTTGATATTCTAGCCCGTAAAACTTGATTCATCCTGAAAAAGAGAGCATCTCCGTGAAAATCCAAATTATGAGATGTGACATTAATATTTAATTTATTCAGTCGGGATGTATACAGAAACAAGGGGTAAAACCCAACTAAATACAAGCGTGAATGAAACTGTCCACACAGAAAACACTGGTTTGAATCGGCAAGTATATCAACGCCTAAAACTTGCTCTGAGTCTGGGTTTACGTAGACAAATTTTATTTGCTATATGTGATGATTTACACTTAAGAAACCGGATAGCAGCACGTTTACACTCGACCCTTGCTTATCCAGTGGGCAAGGTTTTATATCAACGAGATAATGTGGGAGACTTTAGCACACCAGCCTATCCACGATTGGTGACAATACGATTAAATCTCAGTGATCCTAATCCCATCGCGCAAATTAACCAATGGTTAGCTAATTACCCACCTCCACTGGTTGGAGGTTCAACAGAGAATCCTGGTCGTCCTTTACCAATTCCAGGATTTCAGATTGTGGGGGTGGAAATGCTGACTAAAGAACCAGTAGCAGTCCAACGTTTATTTTTGAATTATCTCCATTTAAGTGAACAACATTTATCTGGTTATAAATCTAGTCGCTTTTTAGAATCTAGTTTGTTATTTTGGGTTTCTCGTCCTTGGTTGTCGGCAATTCAGCAATCAGCACCCAAATTTTGGCATTGTCGCACGGGTGTATTTGTCTTTGAGGGAGAACCGACACCAACTATAGATAATAGGGGTTATTCAGAGGTTGTGGCTGACTCCCGTAGTTTAGAACGAGAAAATTTAGATAATTTAATTGTGAATGAGGAAAAAATTTCTCCAGACATTAAAGCCACAAATAAACCTGATTTACCTTTAACAACAACTACATATTTAAGCACAGAAATACCAGAAAAATCTCCTGTTCCATCTCCTCAAATTACGAATAATCAGCGCGAACTTGCCTTATCTCATATTAATCAGGAGTTGCAAGGATTAATTAAGGAAACAATAACTGCTGATAATAGTGATCAAATTCAACAAATACTTGGAGAAATTGAACAGTTACATATTCAAAAGGCTAAGGAGGAAGAGTTAGGGATAGCTTATCAGAATCTTGGTAATTTCTATCGGTTGCAGATTGAGGAAGGAAAAGCAACGGCGGAAAATCTAATGATAGCAATTCTAGCTTATCAGGAGGCTGTTAGTTATGATGAAAGTTCTCCACAACTTCCAGATGTTTTGAATGATTTGGGGACTCTTTACTGGATGTTGCACCGTATCCCCGATAATTCTGAAGAAGCAAAGATTTATATTCAGCAAGGGATAGATTTTTATAAGTTAGCACTCAAGTTGATTACAGGTGATACTCAGCCGGAAACTTATACTCGTATTCAAAATAACCTGGGTACTGCCTATGGTGATTTGGCTAGGTTTGCTGACGCGGTGGAAAACTGGAGTTTTGCGGTTGTGGCTTATGATGAGGCGTTGCGTTACCGACAGGAGGATATAGAACCTTTAAAATATGCTGCTTGTCAGAATAATTTAGGTACAGCTTACTGGCATCTAGGACAGTATAATCAGCCTGTGGAACATTTGACAAGGGCGATCGCTGCTTATAAATTAGCAGTTATTCACTATCAACCGACAGATGAACCCCTAAAATATGGCATGATTCAAAATAATATTGGTACTGCTTATTGGAATCTTTCCCAGTATGAACAACCAGTAGAAAATCTCCAGTTAGCAATTCAGGTTTATAATGAAGCACTAAAATATCGGACATCTGCTGATGTTCCCCAAGCCTATGCTGCTACTCAAAATAATCTGGGTATCGCTTACTGGCATTTAGCAAATCAGCCGCAAACAACAAAGGAAGATCAACAAAAACTCATAAAATTATGTATTAATGCCTATGAAGAAACTGTGAATATAGCTCACTCATTTAGTAATCTGCCTTTAAATTTTGATTTATATGTGACACACAATAATTTAGCATTAGCTCATCATGATTTAGTGACAAATTTATCTTTTAATGGTGACAAAAAAACACTGTCTCAACATTTAGAAGCTGCTTTAGAAAATCATTTACACGCGCTCAGTGGATTTAATAGAAAAACAGAAAACTATCAAACAACAATCGGTTATATTGTTAACACAATTCGTACTTTTCACAATGAGTTAGGAATTCAAGGACAAAATTTAGCTTTGTCTAAACTTCCAGGACAATTGCTACCAGATGTTTTGCGGAAGTTGTAAATTGGTAATTGGTAATTGGTGTTATGAAAGAAATAGTTTTAGGGGTTCGCAATCTACAAGTTGAATTTATCAGTGATAGCAGTAAAGTAAAAGCTATTGATGATATTAGCTTTCAGCTACATCAGGGTGAGACTTTAGGAATAGTGGGAGAGTCGGGAAGTGGAAAGTCAGTTACGGCTTTAGCAATTATGGGTTTGTTGCAATATCCGGGAAAAGTGAATGGAGGGGAAATTTTATTTTCTCGGACAAGTGGACAACCGTTGGATTTATTAGCATTATCACCTGACGAAATGCAGCTTTATCGAGGTGGTGATATTGCGATGATTTTTCAAGAACCAATGAGTTCTTTAAATCCAGTTTATAGTATCGGGTTTCAGTTGCAAGAAGCTATTATGCGCCATCAAAATGTGAATGCAACTGAAGCAAAAAGAATTGCGATCGCCGGGTTGCAAGAAGTTAAACTTTTACCTAGTGATGAACAAATTGAGGAACAGTATCTTGATCATGATTTGTCTGCACCCGGTAGTTTTAAATTGGCACAGTTGGTGAAAGAACACAAAGAAGCTATGCTGGAAAGATATCCTCATCAGCTATCTGGAGGACAATTGCAACGAATCATGATTGCAATGGCTATTTCCTGTAATCCATCTGTATTAATTGCTGATGAACCAACTACAGCTTTAGATGTAACTGTGCAAGCGACAATTCTAGCATTGTTATACGAACTGCAACAAAGCCGCAATATGGCAATGATTTTTATTAGCCATGATTTGGGGTTAATTGCGGAAATTACTGACCAAGTAGCGGTAATGTATAAAGGTAAAATTGTCGAATATGGTGCAGCAGCACAAATTTTCAATAACCCCCAACATCCCTATACAAGAGGACTTGTAGCTTGTCGTCCTAGTCTGAATCGTCGTCCCCACAAACTACTGACTGTTTCTGATTACATGAGTGTAACAGAAGATGAATTTGGAAAAGTGACAATTCAGACTAAAGAACCTGCACAACCAGCGGAAATTACTGGGGAAGAGATTAACGCAAGATTAGCAAATATTCGTTCACAACTACCTCTATTGTCCGTTAGTAACTTAGAAGTGGGTTTTCCAGTCAAGGGAGTATTTGGCAGCACAAAACGTTACCATAAGGCTGTAAATGGGGTTTCCTTTGATGTTTTTCCGGGAGAAACTTTGGGATTGGTGGGAGAATCTGGTTGCGGTAAAACTACTTTAGGGAGAACGTTGCTGCGATTAATCGAACCGATGAGCGGTAAAATATTATTTAATGGACAGGATATTACTCACCTGACTGGGAAAAGTTTGCAGCATTTACGACGGGAAATGCAGATTATTTTCCAAAATCCTTTTAGTTCCCTCAATCCCCGGATGAAGATTGGGGAAGCGATTGTAGAACCTCTGTTGATTCATGGGGTGGGGAAGTCGAAACAACAGCGACAAGCTAGGGTAGTGGAATTGTTGGAACGAGTGGGTTTAAGTGCGAATGATATGAAAAAATATCCTCATCAGTTTTCCGGTGGTCAGCGTCAACGGGTTTGTATTGCTCGCGCTTTGGCTTTAAATCCTAAGTTTATTATTTGTGATGAATCTGTTTCAGCTTTAGATGTATCTGTGCAAGCGCAAGTTTTAAATTTATTGAAAGAATTACAAGAGGATTTTCAACTAACTTACATTTTTATTTCCCATGATTTAAGTGTAGTCAAATTTTTGAGCGATCGCATTTTGGTGATGAATCAAGGGAAAATAGTGGAATCAGGGACATCTGAAAGTATTTATCTCCACCCCAAAGAAGAATACACCCAAAAACTAATTGCTGCAATTCCTACAGGTAGTCCAGAAAGAATCAGAAATCGGCACAATGAAATTATGCGGTCGTGAAGCTTAAATTCCTGGATGAAAAAAGGCTGAAACCTCTGCCAGGATAACTTGTGTGTACACCGTAGCCTTTATAAGGGGAGGGTTAGGGAGGGGTAAAATATTTGATACAGCAATCATGACTTTTCAAACACCCTCTTAGCGACTTTGCGGGAAACAAAATCAAGATTTGGTTCATTCACATAAAAATGGCTAGAAATGTCAAAATTTGATAGCGAAGCGCTGCTGCAAGCAAATCGGGAAAAACTCAGGTAGATGCAAAATGGATATCAAAAATGGATTTGTTGGTACAATTGGTAACACCCCATTAATTCGTTTAAACAGTTTTAGCGAAGAAACAGGTTGTGAGATCTTAGCCAAAGCCGAATATCTGAACCCTGGTGGTTCTGTCAAAGATCGGGCTGCGCTGTATATTATCGAAGATGCAGAAAAAAAAGGACTTCTCAAACCCGGTGGTACAGTAGTAGAAGGAACAGCGGGAAATACGGGAATTGGGCTGGCACATATCTGCAATGTCAAAGGCTATAAATGCTTGATTTTTATTCCCAATACCCAATCCCAAGAAAAAATAGATGCTTTAACTACCCTGGGTGCGGAAGTTCGTCCTGTTCCTGCTGTACCTTACAAAGATCCGAATAATTACGTCAAACTATCTGGTAGAATTGCGGCAGAAATGGAAAACGCCATTTGGGCTAATCAATTTGATAATTTAGCCAATCGTATTGCCCATTATGAAACCACAGGTAGAGAGATTTGGCAACAGACTCATGGTAAAATAGATGGCTGGGTGGCATCCACTGGTACGGGTGGTACTTATGCTGGTGTGGCAATGTACCTAAAAGAACAAAATCCTGGCGTTAAATGTGTGGTGGCTGACCCTTTAGGTAGTGGACTATATAGCTATATCAAAACTGGGGAAATCAAAATCGAAGGTAATTCTATTACTGAAGGTATTGGGAATAGTCGGATTACTGCTAATATGGAAGGCGCACCCATTGATGATGCCATCCAAATTGATGATTCTGAAGCCTTGCGTGTTGTTTATCAACTATTAAGAAAAGATGGTTTATTAATGGGTGGTTCAACAGGAATTAATGTCGGTGCGGCTGTGGCTTTAGCTAAACAATTGGGTCCAGGACATACTATTGTGACTATCTTATGTGACAGTGGATCTCGCTATCAATCACGGATATTTAATAGTGCATGGTTAGCCAGTAAAGGATTAGAGACTTCCAAGAAATAAATTATCCTAAGAAACGAACCACAGAGGCACAGAGTACACAGAGAGAGAATTTCTGCATCAGTTTTGGGACATTTTTTTATTTGGAAGTCTCTTAGTGTTAGTGATCAGTTAGGATTTTTTAGCGATCGCCACATATACAACATATAGTATGATAGTGGCGATTTAGCCTATTTTTAAGGCAAGGAAGGACGAGGAGGTAATTCCGGTTTTGGTGGCTGTTTTTGCTTAGTTGATGATGGTGGTGACGGTTTTCCTGGTAATGAACAAAAACGAATTAATATTGATTTCCCAATTTGGATGATTGCAGCTTTAGAACATGAAGCTAAGGGTTTGGGTGTTACTTCTGATTCTATTATTAAATTATGGCTGGCTGAACGTCTGGATAAAAAAGTTACTAGCGGGTAAAAACAGGGAACGGTCAACAGTTATTACTGATCGAAATGATATAATCAGAATTATTACCGTTGTCCGTTTTCCTAACTAAGGGGTAAATCCATCATGGAAAAAATAGAACTTGAATTAGATAGACTGACTTTTGAACGGGCAAAAACTATTGCAATAGTCAATCAGTCAACGTTATCAGAATTGATTACTCAAGTAATTGAACGTTTAGCAGAAATTCAGGAAAAGAAAGATCCCTTAATGGGATTATATGCGGATGTTCCAGAAATCGTTGATGAAATTGTCGTTGAGGCAATGGAAAAAAGAGGATATAGTTGATAAAATGAATAAAGTAGAGAAATCTCTACTTGATACTGATATTCTTTCAGAAATTATTAAACGGGCAAATCCTCAGATTATTGCCAAAGCCGATATTTACTTAAGCCAGTTTGAGAAATATACAATTTCTGCAATTACAGTTATGGAAATTGTCGAAGGATGGCAGAAACGTCAGCAAAAAGAACGTCTTCAGCAATTTTTAAACATCCTAATTTCACAGGAAATATTATCTTTTGATTTAACAGCTTCTGTATTAGCCGGAAAAATTTATGCTGATTTAGAAATAACAGGAAAGAGGATTGGTTATCCTGATTGCATGATTGCTGCTATTGCTATTAGTCATAATCTTACCTTAGTTACAGGTAATTTATCTCATTATCAAAGAATTCAAGATTTGGGTTATTCACTAATAAGTAGGTGAACACAATAAAACCAATTTGTGTAAAGAAAAGTAAAATCGCCCAAACCCTCTTCACTCTTGCCTCTTGCATGAGTGCCTCTTGCCTTGCCATAACGACGATTTTCAATGCTAACCTACTTACTAAATAACTGGCGTTTATAGTCAAAAAGGCGATGAATGAATTAATATCAAATATCCAAACCCAGGAACAGCCTCTTCTGATTTCTGTAAAAGTATGTCAACATCGTACTTGTAGAAAACAAGGTGCAAAGGAAGTTTTAGCAGCTTTACACGATTTACCTATACCTAATGTGACAGTTACATCTAGTGGCTGCTTAGGTCAATGCGGTAATGGTCCAATGGTGCTAGTTTTACCCGAAATGGTTTGGTATTGTCGGGTGTTACCCGAAGAAGTACCCAGATTGGTGGAACAACATTTATTAGGTGGTAAAAGAGTGAAGAAAATGCTTTATTATCGGTTTCATCCCCAGGGATAAAGATCACTGAAAATATATAAATGCTGTAATTTGGTACAGTAAGAAGTGAGGGAATGAATGGATATTCAGCATTTACGTCAATCATTAAAAAAGAAGTGGCTAATTTATTACGAACAAAATCGTTCTTGGCTAGTGAAAATGCGGATATGGAAAGATTATTATGGTATTCGCCGACCTTCTTCTGGTTACATCTTAGCGACTTTATCTACTTTAGAACCAGAGTTAAAAAAAATTCTCCCTTTCATTTTGGATTTAAACAATGATCCTGATCAGATAATTGTAGCTTTGTGTTTACACTTCAATCCTGAACAGGAGCTAAACTTATTAAAATCCCAGCATTCTACCGCCAAAAATGAGATTGTTAGTACCTCTCCGGCTCATATAGTCCTGACAGATTCACCTGTACCCAAAAAACATAAACAGGTGTTATTGAAAATGACTACAGGCATTTCTGTGATTGCAGTTGCTACACCAATTCATGACCATTCTTCAGTTAAGCTGCCTCTAGGATTGGGAAGGGAACAAATAAATAAACGATTCATAACTACGGGATTTCCCAGCCCAAATATTACCCGGATTTCATCTACTCATAGCAATATTTTGCCTTCTTGGATAGATGAATTGTGTCCAGGTAGGGGAAATGGGTAATGGACAATTAGACTCAAAACGGCTAGAAGCTGGACTTTTTTGTCATACAAAGAACAAGGTTCAAAGCCTCTCCCCGTTGCGGGGAGAGGTTTACCAGAGGGGTTTCATATTTGGTTAAACTATGAACCGTTTGCAGTATAAGTAGTGAGACAGAATTAATTACACAATGTCATTGCGTAAGCGTTGCGTGGCGTTAGCCATATGGAACGAAGTGAAATGAACCAATTCCAAGGGTTGTGATTGCTTCCCTTCGCTCGCAATGACTGTAAATATTTTTGTCCAATTACTTAGACATGAATTGATGGATATTCGTGGGAGACAAAGGGAATAGCAATTATTTCTGCTGCTGCTTCTCCAACTTGCACTTTTAAGCCAACTCCACCAGCTTTACTCCTGATGTAACCTAGTCCAAAATGACCATCAGGAGTGGTTGTATAGCTAGTAAGTTTACCTACTTTTTCTTCGCCAATGGTGATTACTGTTCCTGGTTCAGCCGCAGCACTAAGACGAATTCCCCAAAGGTATTGTTTTACACCTTTGTATGTATTAAGTCTGGCAATGGTTTCTTGACCGATATAACAACCTTTATTAAAGGAAACTGCCTGCCATAAGCCCACTTCCAAGGGGTTATAATCATCCGTGAGTTCCGAATCGGGAGCGGGACGACCTTGTAATATTCGTAACATTTCCCAAGTGCGATCGCCCAATTCCACAGCCCCCAATTCCAGTATTTTCTCCCACCATGTTTGTTTTTCAGCGCGGGCTAAAATCAGTGTATATCCGGGTGCAGCCAAGCCGCTACCCACCGCAACTATCACCCCATCAACCAAAATGTGAGTACCATTTGGTTGACCAATTAAATCACCAGCCCCCAATTTTTCGATAACAGCATGACTTTGGGGTCCAATGAGGCTTAATATTGCTGTTTCTTCTGTCACATCAGTTAATTTAACCTGATCAGCAGGGAAGATATACCGATCTAACCATTTCATAAGTTCCTGACGACGGTTAGGGGAAACCAATAATAAAACAGCATCATTTAAGACATAAGCAGTGACTAAATCTATCGTGCGGGCTGTAGATGTCACCATCACAGTATCGCAGCCCTGACCAGGTTTGCGAGATTGAAAATCATTAGTGCTTTGATTGTGTAAGAAGCGAAGACGATCATCGCCAGAAATACGGATAAGTCCCCAGGGAGAGCGATCGCACACTACCACCCCTTCCAGTACCGATTGCATAGCATTTACATCTTTAGTATCAATTGCGGATGTTAACATAGTGGTACAAATTTACCTTAATTTTAATATTATCTTTTGAAAAATATTAGCAAATAATTTGGTAATTAGCAAAAACTCTGGGCAATACCCTATTCTGCCATAGAATAGCGATCGCGTCCCTGTTCTTTAGCATGATATAACCGTGAAGGCAGGAAACTCTTAACAGAGAACAGAGAAAATTTTAATAGTCATATTATTTCCGCCAAGCTGTACTAGTAGATTCTGACCATGAAAAATTCAAAAAGTAGGGGCGCAGGGTCTGCGCCCAGAAACGATTCATCAATAACAGCATGAAATTTATTTACCCCAACCCGTAATGGCTATTAAGAATGGTTGCTTTATTTGCGCCATGCTGTACTAGATTCACCCATAAACTTTCCTGTGCTTTAATAGTACCCGGTGACTCTTGTTTCATAACATAGGAAAAGTCCTGAACAACTGAGGATTATTTTTCCCACTCAGCCGTCAGGACTATCATTTTAGAATAAATTGACATAAATCTAATTATGGATGAATGCTGAGGGAATGGAAAAAATTTCCCTGGGGTCAATTTTAGATCCTATTAGTGACATACTCCACACACTCCCTTATGCCTTGCGGCACGCTTGCGCGAACAAGTGAGTGTGGGCTTCTCGGCGACTCTTCCATGAAGACATTAACCGAGCTTTAAAGCCATAAGCACTAGTACAACACGGTGTAAGTGAACGAACCATTTTCAAGCCCTTAATCAATCAAATTTTCGGAGCTTTTAATAGTCATATTATTTACGCCAGCCTGTACTAGTACAAAACGGCGTAAATAAACCAACCATTCTAAATCCTCCAAAAGCCTATACTGTCTTCATTTTGACTTTTGACTTTTGACTTTTGACTTCCGCCTTGCGGTACTAGGTTGTTGACAAGATTATTTTTTGGGTGAAATCAGCATCATCATATTCCGCCCTTCTTTCTTAGGTGCTTGCTGAAGTTCACCAAAAGGCTCTAAATCCGTAGCCATTCGTTTAAGCAACGTTTCTGCCAAGTCACTGTGTTGAATTTCCCGCCCTCGGAACATCACAGTAGCCTTAACTTTATCGCCATCTTTGAGGAAGCGTTCGGCTTGTTTAACGCGCACATTATAGTCATGTTCTTCTATCTTGTAGCGCATCTTCACTTCTTTTACATCAGCTGTGTGCTGCTTCTTCCGGGCTTCCCGCGCCTTCTTCTCCTGCTCAAACTTATATTTCCCATAGTCCATTATTCGACATACTGGCGGATCAGCCTTGTCACTAATTAGCACTAGGTCTAATTCCTTTTCCTCTGCTAATTGTATCGCTTCCTGCGGAGTTATAATTCCCAGTTGTGCGCCATCAGTGTCAATCACCCGAATTTTCGGGAAGCGAATCCGTTCGTTAATTTGGGGCAGATCGCGAGTTCTTTTTTTCTCAATCACAGGCATTATGATTAGTGGCAGCTCTTTAGTTAAGATTTTGGACTGGTCTTGATTTAGTTAGTTTAGTTTGATATGCCATTGAAGGCAAAATACAACAGTAACTCAGAATTGGAAAATGAATATCCCTCTCTAGTGTAGCAAATTTATAAGAGAAGTTCGATCAAGTCGTTGACTGTATAGCCTGACTCTGAGTTGATTCCACTGCATTATTTAATGTAAATTACATGATACTTGACACTAATAACTATTGTTACAATTTTCTTCTGAGATACATAGAGGTATGATATCTAGAAGATGTTTCTATGATAGCAAAATTAGGTATACATTGAAGCTAACCAAATATAATGTAACATATTAAGAAAGAACGCACAAAATTAATAGTTTCCAACTAATCACTAAGAGATAACTGTGACTACCGCAAGAGATTGGCAGCAAAGAGTTGGTAATCAAAGGGATTGGGTGTGGCGTGGTTGGCAAACCCGTTATACTTATATTCGTCCTCCCCATGATTATGCAAGAACAACACCCTTAATTTTACTTCATGGTTTCGGCGCTTCGATTGGTCATTGGCGACATAATTTAGAGGTTTTGGGTAAGTCTCACACGGTTTACGCTTTGGACATGATTGGTTTTGGGGCTTCGGAAAAAGCTGCAACTAACTACAATGTGGAATTGTGGGTAGAGCAGGTTTACGATTTTTGGAAAACTTTTATCCGTCAACCAGTGGTTTTGGTGGGTAATTCCATCGGTTCACTGATTTCTCTAGTCGCAGCCGCTAACCATCCTGACATGACACAGGGGATAGTGATGATCAGTTTACCTGATCCTAATTTGGAACAAGAAATGATTCCGACTGCTTTGCAACCTCTTGTCAGCGGGATTAAAAGTATATTTACTTCCAGATTAATATTGAAACCGATATTTTATTTTGTGCGTCGTCCTAGTGTGCTGCGCCCTTGGGCTAGTTTAGCTTATGCCAATCCCGAAGCTATTACTGATGAACTTATAGATATTTTAGCAGGACCACCCCAGGATAGGGGATCTGCTCGTGCCTTCAGAGCCTTGTTCAAAGCCACAACAGGGATTAACTTTAGTCCTAGTGTCAAGAAAATTTTACCAAACTTAACAATTCCTATGCTGTTAATTTGGGGAACAAAAGACCGATTTGTGCCGCCAAAACTAGCAAATCAATTTGTGGGCTACAATAAAAGATTGCAATTGCTATATCTGGAAGATGTCGGTCATTGTCCCCATGACGAATCACCAGAACAAGTTAACCAGGCGATTTTAGATTGGATTGGTAATGGGTAATGGGTAATTGGTAAACATCTACCCCTACTTCCTGTCCTCATCAACAACTTATTCAGCAAACCCTAATTAATCTAATTTAAATTAACTTGTGTAGTATCAACATCTGTAGTGCCATCAACAGTGTGAGCTACGGCAACTAGTTGATTAAGAATATCCTGAGTGGGAACTTGACCTTTTAGTACCACAATGCTACCTGTTTGAGCAACCCAGAGAGTATCAATATCATTAAGGTCAGGATCTTGATCAAATGCTAATGCTACTCGCTTGGCTAAACCACTTTGATCATATTCTCCATTTAGTCCTATACGTTCTGGCTCTATGGTTTGTGTATTAGCATCATAGCTAGAATTTGGATTAACTTGGGCGCTTTCCGATTTTTCTAAGCCAAACATTCTTTGTAACCAACCCATAAATACTTTGTTCCTGTCAATTTTCACCGCTGATGACAATATATGGCGTTAATTTAAAGGCTGCATCTACCTTTGAAAATAGATATATCTAAATTAGTAATATTCCTGCTAAGAGTTAGATATTTATGATCATGCTGTATTACTCTGTCGCCAACACATCTTACGGATATTTATGGCTGATACCTCCCGTAAGAGACTTCCAAGAAATAAATTATCCCAAGAAACGAACCACAGAGGCACAGAGTACACAGAGAGAGAATTTTTGCATCAGTTTTGGGACATTTTTTTATTTGGAAGTCTCTAAGGGATACAAAAATTAAATATTATTCTTATAGATAACTTTTCCACAGGAACGGAATGATTGCAATTATTAAGTATAAAATAAAAATTCAGACCGACAATGCAGCGTAGTAGAAACTCGCTTTGCAGTCATGAGTGCCGGTCTGCGTTCATGTCATGCTCCTTTAGTCGCCGATGAAACATACGCTGTCAGTTATTGTGGAAGATGAAGCGGGGGTTCTATCCCGCATTGCTAGTTTATTTGCTCGTCGGGGTTTTAATATTGAAAGCCTGGCTGTGGGACCTGCGGAACAGAATGGAGTATCCCGAATTACGATGGTTGTCCCTGGCGATGATCGCATTATTGAGCAACTTACTAAACAACTATATAAGTTGGTTAATGTTCTCAAAGTGCAGGATATTACAGAAATTCCTTGTGTAGAAAGAGAATTGATGCTTCTCAAGGTTAATGCTACTAGCATTAATCGTTCGGAGATTATTGAATTGTCTCAGATTTTCCGAGCGCGAATTGTAGATGTGGCTGAAGATTCTTTGACCTTGGAAGTTGTTGGTGATCCTGGTAAAATGGTGGCGATTGTGCAAGTGCTACAGAAATTTGGATTGAGAGAAATTGCTCGCACAGGTAAAATTTCTCTGACTCGTGAATCGGGTGTGAATACTGAATTACTGAAGTCGTTACAAGCAAAAGTCTAGTACCGCAAAACAGAATTAAACATTAGTAATTAAAAATTCACACAGCAAATTCAACAGGCTGTTTATGGATTTTTAATAGTTGGATTAAAAGTCAACAATCGGAGTTTTCGCTCCAATCAAGCAGCAGATATGGTGTAAACACTATACTTGCTGCTATTATTTTTATTTAATAGGGAATTTGTGTCAAACTGGCATGACTTAAGCAGTGGAAATTTGATAAAACCTCTATAAGTTCAAGATAAAAAATAATAACCCATACATTAATGTTTATGTTTAGTTGATATTTATCAACGCTATGGCATTTTCATTTAATTGGTGAAGATTTATTTTTGTAAATCACCACATAATTAATTATTTAAGAGGGTGATTGGAAGGCAATACTGCTCGGTTAAGCCTGAAAATTCATTATATGGTAGGTTGGGTTGTTCGCTTTAGCATTGCGTGTCATGTCTTTGAGATTAACAATTAAAATCTCAGGTGTTTATCTAGTGAAAAGATTTCATATATTTTCCTGGAGATGTTGATGTGAATATCCTATTTTTCGTCTCTCATTTTACTGTTCAGAAAACAATTAAAACCTTATCAAATCAATTAAGTAAAGTTAGAAATAGACATTGGTTTATTTTTGATATTACTATTTTTGCGATGACACCATTATTAGCATTATCCTTGCGTTTAGATGGTGATCTGAATTTGCAAGAATATATTTCACAGTTAGAAGTTGCTACAATTTTATTTTTAGTAGTTAAACTAATTGTTTTTTGGGGCTGTGGTTTTTATAAACGCTATTGGCGATATGCAAGTATTGAGGAAGTAATCTATATAGTCATGTTGATGATGGGTGTGATAGTCATCCAAACAACTCTATTTAATATATTGGATAAAACATTCAATATGCTATTAGGTAATCTTCCGCAATCACTACCGATTTTGGAGGGAATACTTTCTGGTATTTGTGTGATTGCGCTACGGTTTAGTGTGCGGGTTGTAGAAAGGGTAAATCATAGACAGAAAATATCTAAGCATAGGGAGAGAGTGCTGATTATTGGTGCGGGTAATGCGGGGGTTTCTCTTGTGGAAGATATGCAAAGAAATCCCCAGTCTGGGGTTTATCCTGTAGGCTTTATTGATGACGATATCAAAAAAAAGCATATACATTTACGGGGAATTCCGGTATTGGGCGATCGCTATAAAATTTCCGAGGTAATCAAAACATTAAAAATTCAGAAAATTATTATTGCCATGCCTACAGTTTCTGGACAAATTATTCGAGAAATTGTTGATATTTGTCAAGCCAATGGAGTCCAACCTAGCACTTTACCAGGAATACATGAAATCCTCAATGGTCGTGTCCGATTGGATAGTATTAGAGATATCAAAATTGAAGACTTACTCAGGCGAGAAGCTATTCATATAGACATTAAAAGGGTGTCTAAATTTATTAAAGATAAAACAGTTTTAATTACAGGTTCAGGAGGATCAATTGGGAGCGAACTATGTCGGCAAATTTTCCGTTGTCATCCAGCTAAAATCATCCTGATTGGACATGGAGAAAATTCTGTTTTCAATATCCAACAAGAACTAGAACAACTAATCCAAATTCTCAAAAATAATGGTAAATCAGTCATCAATATACCGCAGATTTATACATTCATTGCTGATATTCGGGTGCCGTCCAGATTGGAACACGCTTTTGAGAGATTTAAACCGGATGTAATTTTTCATGCTGCTGCTCATAAACACGTCCCTTTGATGGAATTAAATCCCGCAGAAGCAATTACTAATAATGTCATTGGCACAAGAAATTTACTACAGGTAGCACTGCAATATAATGTCGAACATTTTGTCATGATTTCCACAGACAAAGCAGTTAATCCCACCAATGTAATGGGTGCGAGTAAGAGAGTAGCTGAAATGCTAGTTTTACAAGCAGCAAAACGAAGTGGTAAATCCTATGTAGCTGTGCGTTTTGGCAATGTTTTAGGGAGTCGAGGTAGTGTAGTTCCCACTTTCCAAAAACAGATATTAGCCGGTGGACCAATTACAGTTACTCATCCCGATATTTGTCGTTACTTCATGACTATACCGGAGGCTGTACAACTAGTTTTACAAGCATCTGTTCTGGGTCGTGGTGGTGAAGTTTTAATGTTAAATATGGGTGAACCTGTGAAAATTGTGGATTTGGCGAAGGAATTAATCCATCTTTCGGGATATGAGGCTAACAAAGATATTGACATAGTATTTACGGGTTTAAGACCAGGAGAAAAGTTATTTGAAGAGTTGTTTGTTGAGGGAGAAGAGTATGAAAAGACGGAGCATGAAAAACTGTTAGTTGTGAAAAATGCGAGCCAGATTCTTCCTAGTTATTTGGATATTACAGTAGAAAGATTGCTAGGAGTAGCAGCTAAGAATGATGCTGATTCGATTATGGCATTGCTGTCACAATTGGTAACTGGTTACGAGCCTAAATATTTAGAAAAAAATGGCTTAGGAGATCCTGAAATAAATACTGTTTTCATCCCAATTGCCAATAGTAATATTTTGGCAAATACTGAGCCACAAGGGGTGTAATTAATAATAAATAATTCAGATATAAACACTACAAAGTTCAAGGATATAGTCAAAGACCAGAAAGAATTATCCCTATCCAAGGCAATTGAAGATGAAGCAAAGTTCCCAAAAATTTATTGTGATTTTATTGTTAGCTACTGTGATGATTTTGTGGTATTACCCCAAGAGTTTAGGAGGATATGCTCTAGACCTAACTCATATCAAACTTGCAGGCGGCAAAGAAGAGGCTTACTATATCGCCGGGGATAAGTTTCTCATAGCTGGCTTTGACATCATGGATAGATACTGGAGTGAGATTGCTAAAACAGGTAAGCATCTTCTCCGGGGTCACTTAGACAATTACTTGCCGATCGCACTTAAGTCACTAGATTATCAGCCTGCCGAAGCAATGATGGGTTTATTTGCTGAGTCTTTCTTTTCTAATCGCAATCATAATACAGGACTAATTCCCTTCTCCTATGACTCGCCAGATCAGTTCTCCAAAATGAGTACAGGGAACAAGCAACCTGTGGCGTTAGTAAGTAAAGGAGTTGAAATTTGCCAGTGGTTTCCTAACGACTTAAATCTACTGAAAAAGTGTGTAGCCTTGGCGGAAGCAACTATCAAGTACTTTGACTTTAACCTGGAGTCGGGAAAGAAGGGTGGGATGTGGGGCTGGGTAGAGGTGAAAGATGGTCAGCCAAAGAGTAAACTGACGCTAACACAGGATTACGGTGCGGTAGCTAATGGGTTAGCCTATTTGTCCCAGAAAACTGGTGATCCTAAGTTTATAAAATGGGCAAATCAGAAATTAGAGTTTGTTTGGGATAACCAAATGAACCAGCATCTGGCTTTACTAGAAGAGCAATTCACCCCTACTAAAGCCTTCATTCGTCCAGAGGAAAGGTCTAGCGATACAGACACCCTATACTACGTGCGGCAACTGTTTGATCTCCACGAACTGACGGGTGAAAAGAAATATCTAGATAGGGCAATGGAAGTAACGAATGTATGGTACGACAAGGCATGGGTCGAGCAGTGGGGTCACTTTATCCGCAAGCTTAATCCCGATGGGAAGCCCGCTGTGAATCAGCTTTATGGTGACGGTAAATACAATACTCTCTATATCCTGGTTCAAGCCTATCGTGCCACCAAAGACGCTAAGTACATTCAGCGGTTCAAGCAAGCGTGGGATAATTTGCTGAATATGGGAAAGGATGGATTCGTACCGGAATATATTGAGCAAGGAAAGATGGTCAATAAGTATGACTTAGATCAACAGCAGACTATCTTTCTCGACATCCTTGTGGCAGCCTATGAAGCCAGTGGAGATAAAGAAATCCTAGAGGCAGCAGAAAACTTGGGGAATCGGATCTTGCAACGGGGCGAAAAGGTCATGCGGATGGAAGGGGGTCAAGCAGGACAAGCATTTTTGCGCCTGGCATTAGCACGGCAAAAAATCAGCCGTTTACAGGTGGCAGTAGGTAAAGCTGGTACGCCAATGAAGGTGACGCAGAACGGAAATAGGGTTCTAGAGGTTATTGTTCCCGCCGAGGTGGCAGTAGTTTATCTACCAGAAGGTATCTATAACTTAGAAGTTGGCAAGCATGGATTCAGTCGGAAAAAGAATATTCGGTTGGGTGGTAACAAGAATGAGAAATTTTCTATGGTTTCCTATGATTTATCTAAGTAGGGTTTGCTGATAGCGTAGCGTTAGCCATACTCCTGAATGGGCGCAGGCCTTGCGCCCCTACCTCCTGAAACAACTTCTTAGAATTAGAAACTGCATTAAATATTCGGAGATTAATAGATATGAATTTTGCCAAAAAATTTATCAAACAATTTGTAAAAAAGCAAGAAAATTGGTCAATTGGAATTTATGTAGGCACATCTCTTGTAGATTTTGTTGCTCCTGAAAATATCAACAACCCAGTTTTGACTGCTAAAGATGTAAAAGATGTGCCAGCCGAGTTCGTCGCCGACCCATTTATGATCAATGAAAATGGGATTTGGTATATGTTTTTTGAAGTCATGAATGCTGATGATCAGAAGGGTGATATCGCCCTAGCAACTAGCACTGATGGTTTTAGTTGGACTTATCAACAAGTTGTGATTGATGAATATTTTCACTTATCTTATCCATATGTTTTTAAGTGGAATAATGAGTATTATCTGATTCCAGAAAGCAATGAAGTCAACTCTATTCGCCTCTATAAAGCAGTGGATTTTCCTACGAAATGGACTTTTGTTAAAGATTTAATGTCTGGTGATAAATATTCTGATGCTTCTGTTTTTTACTTTCAGGATTATTGGTGGCTTTTGACTTCAGTAAAAAGTAGCGATGTTTTATATTTGTACTATGCAAATGATCTTTTAGAAACTTGGATTGAACATCCTAAAAGTCCGGTCATCAAGGGCAACAAAAATATTGCTAGACCAGGAGGTAGAGTCATAGTATCGGATGGCAAAATCGTTAGATATACTCAAGATGATGAACATTTATATGGTAATCAAGTTCGAGCATTTGAAATAACCGATCTAACAACTAAAAATTACGAAGAGAAACAAATCAGCAAAGATTCAATTATTAAAGGAAGCGGCAGAGGCTGGAATAAAATAGGAATGCATAATATAGATCCTCATAAAATTGATGAAAATAAATGGATAGCCTGTGTAGATGGTTATGAAACATCTTGGAACTTTCGTAGTCGCAAGCATAATTCTTTGTGAATCACATAATTTATAAAAAATTATCAAAAATGAGTAAGTAGGTGAACACAATAAAACCAATCTGTGTAAAGAAAAGTAAAATCGCCCAAACCCTCTTCACTCTTGCCTCTTGCCTTGCCATAACGACGATTTTGAATGCTAACCTACTTAAAGCAAATGATGAAGATAAAAAAAATATTAGTGTTTAATTACTTGCTCAAATTCAGGAAAATAGTCAAAGATTTTCATCCAGAAAATCGTCAAATTATCGGTAATACAGGTTGGCTTTTCGTGGGAAAAGTTTTTAGATTATTTATAAGTCTTTGCATGGGAACATTAGTAGCACGTTATCTCGGACCGGACAAGTTTGGTACACTTCAATATGCTTTGGCTTTTTCCAGTTTCTTTTTGCCACTATCCACTTCACAAATGGGCAAAATTGTCACCAGAGATTTAGTTCAAAAACCAGTATCTAAGGATAAGATATTAGGCACAGCTTTTCTTGTTCAAATTATTGGTGGAATCCTGGCAGCCACATTGTCAATAACGTTTATTAAGATAATATATCCCCAGTCTTCTTATATTCATCTACTAGTTGCAATTGTAGCTATTAAATTTATATTTAATTCTTTCCAGCCAATTGAAAATTGGTTTGAATCTCAAGTTAAATCTAAATTTCAAGTATTAGCTAGTAATTTATCTTTTTTGATCATAACGATTATAAAAATCTTCCTCATTATATTTAAAGCACCTCTGTTTTTATTTGCTAGTATTATTAGTTTAGAAACAATAATTTATGCAACTGGATTAATATTTTATTATCAACTAGATCATCAAAACATTAGAAATTGGAGAACTGATTTTCAATCAATAAAAGATTTGATCCGAGAGTCATATCCTCAATTTCTATCAAGCACAGCTATTTTAATTTATGCCTCACTTGATCAGGTGATGTTAGGAAGTATGGTTGGTCATAGTTCAATTGGAATTTATTCTAGCGCAGTGATTCTCTGCGAATCCTTGTCTTTTTTACCCCTTATAATTAGTTCTTCATTATATCCAAGTATGATTAAGGCTCAAAGCCTTAGCAAATCTACATACAGAAAGAAGCTACAGAAAATTTATGATTTCACTAGTCTTATCGCCTATGCTATTATAATTTTAATAGTTCCCTTGTCAGGGTTTTTAATAAAGCTACTGTATGGAGATAATTATCAACTAGCTAGTCCTATTCTTTCTATTTATATATTTACTTCTCTATTTACATTTCAAGGAGAAGTGATGAGCAATTGGATAGTTACAGAGGGACTGCAACATTTTAATTTATACGCGAAACTAGTAGGATTAGCGGCAAATATTATGCTCAATCTATTACTCATACCTCTTTACCAAGGAATTGGAGCAGCAATTGCAACTCTGGTATCTGCTTCGCTTGCTAACTATTTCTGCTTTCTTTTTTGGAAAAAAACTAGAACAAATGCAATACTTACAACCAAGGCTTTATTATTACCATTTAGATTGCTAAAGTTGTTAAAGCGTAGTTAAATAATAAATTAAGAGGTTTCATGAAAATGAAGATATTATTAGTTTCCGGTGTATATCCTCCTAAAATAGGCGGTCCATCAGCGCAAACCCAACATATTGCACGTAACTTGATATCTAGAAATATTGATGTACATATTATTACTTATGGTGATCCAAATTCTAGTGGAATAATTGATGGAATACCCATAAGCTTTATTGATGAAACTTCACGTCAGAGTTGGCTAGATAAAATAGTGCGTAATACACGAATTTATTATGAGATAAATCGTATTATTAGCGAGTTTAAACCGACTGTTTTACATATGCAAACTATGAGTTTCAATTTAACGATAATGGCTGGTATTATTGCTCGGTTTCATCGAATTCCATCAATTGTAAAGTATAGTTCAGACTTAGTTTGGGATATAATTAATCAAGATAAAATGATTAACGTTTCTGCTAAGAATCTACCTCAACAGTTATATACTTTTGTACTGGAGTTACTCCAAGGGTTTTTATTCTCAGTTTATGATTGCATTTGGGCGACTACACCACTTTATCAAAAACGCCTTGTGCAGCATTTTTCTATTTCTAATAATAAGATATTACTCCTGCCAAATTTTACTAAATTGCAACCTTTTGAAGCAATTGCCGCAGCCCGTAAATCTGCGGATTATCAACAAGGAGTCATTGAATCAGTCCCTCACCTAAAACCAATTGCCTTACTCACAGTTGCTCGTTTAATTCCCTTGAAAGGAATTGAAATTTGCCTTGAGGCAATTTCTCATCTGCTCGATCTTCCAGTTAGTCTTCGCATTATTGGTAGTGGATCTCCTGATTATGAGTTGTTTTTACGAGATATGGCAGAACGTCTTGGTGTTAGTAACCGGGTTGAGTTTGCTGGTGCAGTATCACCCACTCATATTCCTGGAGAATACCAGAGTGCAGATATATTTATCTTAGCCAGTTATTACGAAGCTTTTGCTACTGTTCTTATAGAAGCAATGGCTGCTGGTCTTCCTATCATTGCTTCTAATGTGGGTGGAATCCCAACTGTTGTGGAAAATGAAGTTTCTGGTAAACTCATACCTGCTGGAGATGCACTCAGTCTGGCAATGGCAATACGTTTTCTGGTTGTCAATGAGGAAGAGCGCCATGCTATGGCAATTGCAGCTAGGACACAAGCAAAGGCATTTGATTGGGATATGGGTGTAGATAAACTCATTGAAACTTACAAACAGCTTTGTCCTGAGCAGAAAATAAATGAGTTAGAAAAATGAATAATTCCGAACTAACAAAATTAAAAACTGACAGTCATAGATACAATAATGAATCACCCTTTGTTCCTATGCACTGGCCTCACCGAATTCTACTAATTGCCATCATTGTTATTTATTTACTCTTTGTAGTTATTCAAGTATATTTTAACCCAAAGTCTACAGTTGCCTTACAATGGGTCAATTTAGGATTGGTAGTAAATTTTTTACTCCTACTCATACCTCTTATTTTTTATCAACCTTCCTATGGATGGTTTCATCCTTTAATATTCAATATTGTTCTAACTCTGATCCATGAAATACGTAAGACTCCTATTTATATAAATGGACTTGAAGCACATATAGCTCTACCGAATTGGAATAGTGAAAGTTTAACTTTCTTATTAGCTGATAACATATTTCTTAGTATAGTTGGTCTAGTTAGTTACTATTGTGGTTTCTTCTTCTCTCTGAGATTTGGTAATTTACAATTAACCTTTTTGCCACCTCGTCATCTAAAACTGAAAGTTTTGTGTGTAGTAATTTTCTCTATCGTAGCCTGTGCAGCTTATATGCAAATTCAAGGTGGAATTGCTGCACACATCCTCTCTTGGGGACAAGGACGACGGGCAACACTGGCGGGTCAATTCTACTGGCAATTTTTGATTCAATTTGGTGCTATTGCCTGCCTAATATGGTTAGCAAAAGATCCTAAAGCTCATTTTCAAGGACTATTCTGGATATGTTCATTAAGTTCACTTGTTATTAATTTTTTAAGTGGAGGCTCTCGTTCAAGTGTTATTTATTTCATCATTTTTGGGTTGATGGTATCTATGATCCGCGATCGCAAAGTTGCCTTCACTCAAATCCTAACTTTTGCTTTAATCGGATTGTTTCTAATAGGTATATTAGGAGATTTCAGAAACAGTACCTGGAGTGGAGAAATCAACTGGGATAAATTAAATCAACCCTCTTCAACAGAATCTATTTTCGGCTTGGCAACAGATGAATTAGGATCACGAAGTGGAGATGGCAGCGGTGAAATTCCCATTTTAGCTTTAGTACCTAATCAGGTTGATTTTCTCTATGGTAGATCCTATTTAGCTGCCCTAACAATTCTGATTCCCCGGGGACTTTGGCCAGGCAAGCCTGGATTAGTAGATGGTGTTGTTGGCAATACATTTTTTGATTTAGATATAGGTATTCCCATTGAACCTACTCTTGAAGCCTATTGGAATTTTGGTGTTCCTGGTGTATTTATAGTTTTCTTTGCATTTGGCCTTTTCCATAAATGGCTAGTTTGGACTTTCCGCAATTATGCCACTCAAACTTCAATGATAGTTCCCTATGTAATCACCCTCTATCTAATCGAACCATCTGGTCCGGGAATAATCCGTGGGATGATTTCTCTCACTTCATCTGTAGTACTTCTCCGTGTATTTGGACTGTTGTCATTTCGAGCAAAAAGTAAATAAAACCCATGAACCAACCACAAAGTAAATTTGATCATCGAATACATATACTATTCTTTGTTCCCACCCTTGGTGGTGGTGGTGCAGAGATGCATTTATTACGAATCATCAATCACCTTGATCCTCAAAAGTTTCGTTTTTCTCTAGCTTTATCCCGGTCTGGTGGTTCTTATGAATCTGACTTACCTAAGTATGTTAAATTGCATTTTTTAAATACAGGAAAAACTAATTCCAGCGTCATCCGCAATATTCGCTCAATAGCTCCACTTCGCCAACTTATCCAGGACCAAAAGCCTAATATTCTCTGCTCAATTATGGATCACGCCAATGTCGTCGCAGTTTTAGCTGCTAGTACACTGCCGACTCGTCCAAAAGTTATTCTCTGTGTTCAGAATCCTCCCACTGTTGAGCATCAACCCTATTGGCATATCACTAACTTGCTGACGTTATCACTAATTCCCAGACTTTATCCACAAGCTGATCAGATAATTGCGCTTTCTCAGGGTGTAGCAGAGGATTTAATGACGCTGTGTCCTCATATTAGCAATCAATTAGATGTAATTTATAACGCTGGCTGGGATAGTAGGGTCTTGAGTGGTGCCAAAGAGTCTATCCATCAGGAAGATTTACCAGCAAACGTACCGCTCATTGTCGCCTGTGGACGACTGACTGATCAAAAAGGTTTTTCCTATTTGATTGATGCTTTAGCACAGGTGCGGCAAGTCATCCCAGTACATTTGTGGATTATTGGGGAAGGGAAACAGCGCGGGATGCTAGAAAAACAGATTCAACAACTAGGATTAAATGATTGTGTCCGGTTACTAGGCTTTCAAAGTAACCCATACAAATATATGGCAGCGGCAGATATTTTTGTGCTGTCATCTCTCTATGAAGGTTTTGGAAATGTGATTGTAGAAGCTATGGCCTGTGGTACTCCCGTGATTGCCACAGATTGTCCCTATGGTCCAGGGGAGATTATTGAAAATGGTGTCAATGGTATTCTTGTACCTCCGGCAAATGTGGAAGCTATAGCAGAAGCTGTTATTAAACTGCTAACAACAGATTCAGAATTAAAGCTGAAATTTTCTGAAAACGGAAAAAGCCGCTCTCAACAGTTTCATGCTCAGGTGATTGCATCTATTTACGAGAAAATGTTTTTACGTAATTCTTGTATTAATTAAAAATTGACACTTCCAGTCCGCTTTGTCTTTGAGTAGGGGCAAACGGCCGTTTGCCCCTACATATCCTTATGAAAGTTTGCCCCTACATATCCTTATGAAAGTTGTCGTTGCACTTGAACATCGTTTTAATCGGACACCAGATGGGATTGTCTGGACACATACTCAGTTTCCATATTCATTTTGGCAGAGGTATCTAGAGGTTTTTGATCATGTGCGGGTGGTTGCCCGTGTTCAGGATGTCCTCTCAGTGCCCTCTGATTGGAGGGAGTCCAATGGCGATCGCATTTCTTTTGCTGCTATTCCCTATTACATTGGACCTATGCAGTATTTATGGCGATCGATCATGGTTAAACGTGCTGCCCAACAAGCTGTAAATACAGAAGATGCCGTAATTTTGAGGGTAAGTTCGACCATTGCTTCCTGTATTGAACCTAAACTACGGGCTACGAATCATCCCTACGGTCTAGAAGTGGTTGGTGATCCCTATGATGTCTTTGCACCTGGTTCGATTAAACACCCTTTGCGTCCGTTTTTCCGCTGGCGATCCCCTCGAATCTTGCGGCGACAATGTGCTAGAGCTTGTGGTGCAGCCTATGTCACTGAGTGCGCTCTCCAAAAGCGGTATCCACCAGGAAAAGATGCTTTTTCCACACATTACTCAAGTATAGATTTATCTCATGAGGCTTTTGTCTCTGTTCCTCGCTTACCTAAACAGCAAAATCAGGTTTTTACCATTGTCTTTATCGGCACATTAGCACAACTTTATAAAGCACCAGATGTGTTAATTGATGCTGTCGCTAATTGTATACGGGAGGGACTGAAACTTAAACTAGTTCTTGTTGGTGATGGTAAGCATCGAGAAGAATTGGAAATGCGAGCAGTGAAATTAAATTTAGGAGATTATGTAAATTTTCGGGGTCAGTTATCCGCAGGAAAAGCTGTGCGGGATGAATTGGATCAGGCGGATTTGTTTATCTTAGCATCTTATCAAGAAGGTTTACCCAGAGCAATGATCGAGGCAATGGCACGGGCATTACCATGTATTGGTTCTACAGTAGCGGGCATTCCTGAACTACTAGCACCAGAGGATATAGTGCCACCTGGTGATGTTGCTGCTTTGTCTAGCAAAATTCGGGAAGTTGTGACTAACCCAGAACGCATGGCTCGAATGTCAGCCCGTAACCTAGAGAAAGCCAAAGAATACACAAATGAAATACTTCGGGAAAGGCAAATTGCTTTCTACAATTATGTACGAAAAAGTACGCAAGATTGGCTGAATGCACAAAAAGAAGTAAAAAGCATAAACTAAAACAATATTTATGTGTGGAATCACTGGTTTTTGGGATATATCTCGACAAATTAGCACCGATTATCTACCAATAATTGTGCAGCAAATGTCAAAGTCATTAATTCATCGTGGTCCAGATGATGGTGGCAGTTGGGTTGATGGAGAGGTCGGCATTGCTTTAGGACATCGGCGACTATCTATAGTAGACCTTTCACCGCAAGGACATCAACCGATGATATCTAGCGATGGTCGGTATGTAATTGTTTTCAATGGTGAAGTTTATAATTTCCCAGAATTAAGAAAGCAGTTACAAAGTCTTGGATATAGCTTTTGCGGTCATTCTGACACAGAGGTAATGTTATCAGCCATCTGTGAATGGGGAGTTTTAGAAGCAACCAAGCGTTTTAATGGGATGTTTGCTTTTGCTGTATGGGATCGTCAAGAACGGGTTTTACATTTGGGACGCGATCGCATCGGCGAAAAGCCACTATATTATGGTTGGTGCGGTCATACTTTTATATTTGCCTCAGAATTAAAAGCTTTTAAAGTCCATCCTGATTTTCAACCCGAAATCAACCGTGATGCCTTGGCTTTATTCCTCCGGTTTTCTTATATTCCTGCACCTTATTCCATCTATCAAGGCATCTATAAATTACCACCCGCAACTCTTCTAAGTTTGAATGGGACGGCAATTCACCCTCAGCCAGTACCCTATTGGTCTGCAAAAACTGCCGCAGAATCAGGTGTTGCTTATCCCTTCACAGGGTCAGAAAATGAAGCTATAGTACATTTAGAGGTGCTACTAAAAGATGCCGTAAAAATGCGAATGCTGGCAGATGTCCCTTTAGGTGCTTTTCTATCAGGTGGGATAGACTCTTCGACAATTGTGGCTTTGATGCAGGCTCAAAGTCAGCAACCTGTGAAAACTTTCAGCATTGGTTTTCACGAACAAGACTATAACGAAGCTGAATATGCTAAGTCTGTGGCACAGCACTTGGGTACAGACCATAGGTCACTTTATGTCACCTCAGAGGAAGCTATGGGAGTAATTCCCAAACTACCAAGTTTATATGACGAGCCATTTTCCGATCCTTCCCAAGTTCCCACATTCTTAGTATCTCAACTTGCCAAAAATCATGTCACCGTCAGTCTTTCTGGTGATGGGGGTGATGAATTATTTGCTGGATATAAGCGCTATTTTTTGGCAAGTAGTATCTGGCAGAAGATCGGCTGGATACCGCAAACAGTTCGTCATTCTACAGCCAAAGCTTTAACCAGTGTTTCTGCCCAGACTTGGAATCGAGGTTTTGAACCTATAAATACCATATTGCCAGCAAAATTGAATTTTGGCGATAAATTACATAAGTTAGCAAACATTTTAGCAGTTTCCCACCCCGATACTATGTATGCGGATTTGGTATCCCATTTGCAAGAACCAGAAAAAGTTGTGATTGATAGTTCTCAACTCAGCACAGTTTTTAGTGATGGCAATTTGTGGGCAAATTTACCGAATTTCACAGAACGCATGATGTACTTGGATTTAATCAGCTACTTGCCAGGTGATATCTTAGTGAAAGTAGATCGTGCCACTATGGGTGTGAGTCTTGAAGGTCGCATACCTTTTTTAGATCATCGGGTTGTGGAATTTGCTTGGCAAATCCCCCTATCCATGAAAATACGTGGTAATCAAGGTAAATGGTTGTTACGACAGGTTTTATATAAGTACGTACCCAGGGAATTAATTGAGCGTCCAAAAATGGGTTTTGGTATTCCGATTGGTGCATGGTTGCGTGGACCTTTACGAGCATGGGCAGAAGATTTGCTGGATGAGTCTCGATTGCGAAGAGAAGGGTATTTTCATCCTCAACCAATTCGGCAAAAGTGGGATGAACACCAAAATGGCGATCGCAATTGGCAACATCATCTCTGGGTTATACTCATGTTCCAAGCTTGGTTAGCTGAAAAATCAGCCGGAAATTAGGAATAAATCATCAATCTTTACACCTGTTAAACAAGCAAAAATTTTTCAAATTCCCTTAAGGAAATAGAAACATGAATCAGATCGCAGTCATTGGTCTTGGCTACGTCGGTTTACCTGTGGCTTTAGCAATTGCCAAAAAATTTCCCAATACAATTGGGTTTGATATTAATCAGGAAAAAATTGCTGCATTAAATCAAGGCATAGATTTCACAGGTGAAGTTGCCAGTGATGAACTCAAAAATACATCTCTCAAAATAACTTGTGATCCAATTGATTTAGCTGATTGTAACTTCTTTATTGTCGCCGTCCCTACGCCAATTGACAATAATCGTGTTCCTGATTTGACTCCACTGATTAAAGCCTCAGAAACCATCGGTAAAGTCCTCAAAAAAGGTGATGTTGTAGTTTATGAATCCACCGTTTACCCAGGAGTTACAGAAGAAGTTTGTGGTAGTGTTCTGGCGCGGGTATCTGATTTACAACAGAGCGTTGATTTCAAATTAGGCTATTCTCCCGAACGAATTAACCCAGGTGATAAAACTCATACCTTAGAAAAAATTGTTAAAGTTGTCGCAGGTGAAGACCCAGAAACATTGGCACAAATCGCCAATGTATACGGTACTGTTGTTGAAGCTGGTGTTTACCGCGCTCAATCAATTAAAGTAGCTGAAGCGGCTAAGGTCATTGAAAATACCCAACGAGATCTTAACATTGCCTTGATGAATGAACTAGCAATAATTTGCGATCGCCTGAATATTCGCACCCGTGATGTCTTAGCCGCTGCGGGGACAAAGTGGAATTTTCTACCCTTCACTCCAGGTCTTGTGGGGGGTCACTGCATCGGTGTAGACCCTTACTATCTCACAGCCAAAGCCCAACAAGTTGGTTATTATCCCCAGGTAATTCTCGCCGGTAGAAGGATTAATGACAACATGGGTCAATTCTTAGGGAGTCGGTTGGTGAAACTGCTTGTAGAAGCCAATGTGACAATCAAAAATGCGCGAGTGGGGATTTTGGGACTTACCTTTAAAGAAAATGTCCCAGATTTAAGAAATAGTCGCATTCCCGATATCATTCATGAATTGCAACAATTTGGGATTGACCCCCTAGTACATGACTCTTTAGCGGAAAATAGTCATGCAGTCCATGAATATGGTATTCAATTATCTGATTGGAAAGAACTTACATATCTTGATGCCTTAATTTTAGCAGTTCCCCATCAAGAATATTTAGAAATGCCAGCAGAGAGACTATTTGCTCATATTCGTCCAGGTGGAATCTTCATGGATATCAAATCAATATTTGAACCTGGGGATATACCGACAAATGTTAATTATTGGAGTTTATAAAAGGTGAAATTATGGCAAAAATTTTAGTTACAGGTGCGGCTGGTTTTATTGGTTTTCACCTCAGTCAACGCTTACTAGAAAGAGGTGATCAAGTTGTAGGTTTAGATAACCTCAACGATTACTACGATGTTACCTTAAAAAAAGACAGATTAGAGCAACTTTTAGCAAACCCCAACTTTAGCTTTCATTTATTGGATTTAGCAGACCGAGAAGGCATCCCCAAATTATTCGCTCAATCTAGTTTTGATAAAGTCGTTAATTTAGCTGCACAAGCCGGAGTCCGTTATTCCTTAAAAAATCCCCATGCTTATGTAGATAGTAATTTAGTGGGATTTGTGAATATTCTCGAAGGTTGTCGGCATACAAACGTCCAACATTTAGTATTTGCTTCTTCCAGTTCAGTTTATGGTGCAAACACAAAAATTCCCTTCTCCGTTCATGACAATGTAGATCATCCCGTGAGTTTGTACGCAGCTACCAAAAAAGCCAACGAATTAATGGCACATACCTACAGTAGTTTGTATGACTTGCCGACTTCGGGATTACGATTTTTTACAGTTTATGGACCTTGGGGTCGTCCTGATATGGCATTGTTTCTGTTTACTAAAGCAATTTTAACAGGACAACCAATTGATGTCTTTAATTACGGTAAAATGAAGCGTGATTTTACTTATATTGATGACATTGTGGAAGGTGTAATTCGTGTTCTTGATCAAGTGGCTGTATCAAATCCTCATTGGTCAGAAAATGCACCAGATCCTGCTACAAGTTATGCACCATACAAAAATTACAATATCGGTAATAATCAGCCGATTGAATTAATGCACTTTATCGAAACCTTAGAAAATTGCTTGGGAATCAAAGCAGAGAAAAATTTGCTTCCCATGCAACCTGGTGATGTGCCAGCAACCTATGCCGATGTTGATGCCTTAGTAACAGATGTGGGTTTTAAACCGAATACCTCAATTGAGGTGGGAATCGAGCGATTTGTGAAATGGTATCGTTCATATTACCAAGTTTAAAAAATCCCCTGTTTCTATAAATTTTAATAATAGCAAAGACCACAGACAGAAATATGAAAATCTTACATATTTGTGCAATTGGTGATACGGCGGAGGGACTTTTACTACCTCAGATAAAATACTTTTTATCGCAAAAGTTTGAGGTTGGTATAGCCTGTTCTCCAGGAAAGGCAGTAGAAAAATTACAAAAGAATGGATACACAGTATATGCTGTGAAAATTAACCGCAAGATATCGTTAGTTTCCAACTTAAAAAGTATTTATCACCTTGTAAAAGTTATTCGGCAAAATCAATATGATCTTGTCCATGTCCATACACCAATTGCTGCTGTTTTAGGACGGATTGCAGCTAAAATTGCTGGGGTTAAACAAATTGTTTACACTTCCCATGGACTGCCATTTCATGATCTATCCACTCCTACCCAGTATTACTTTTACTTTATAGTTGAAAAGCTGACTGCTTTAATCACTGATTTAATTCTCAGCCAAAATTATGAAGATATTAGCACTGCTAAAAAACTCGGTCTTTGTCCACCTGAAAAACTGGCTTATTTAGGTAACGGTATAGATATTGATCGCTTCCACCGTGAGCGACTCAATCCCATTCATCAGAGTGAATTACGGCAATCTTTAGGTATTCCAACAACCGCGAATTTAATTGTTGGTACAATTGGGCGGTTAACTCGAAAAAAAGGTGGTGGATACCTGATAGAAGCTACTGCTAAATTAGTGGATAAATTTCCTAATTTACATATTCTGATAATTGGTGGTCAACTTAGTTCAGATCCTGAACCTTTCCAAACAGAACTAATAGCAAAAATTCGCAATCTGGGAATTGAGAATCACGTTACACTCACAGGCAAACGCCAAGATATACCAGAAGTTTTAGGTCTTTTAGATGTCTTTACTTTACCTACTTTTACTCATGAAGGATTACCCCGATCTATTTTAGAAGCGATGGCGATGGGTTTACCAGTTGTGACTACAGATATTCGGGGATGTCGAGAAGCAGTATTACAGGAAAAAACAGGTTTAATTGTGCCTTCTCAAGATAGTGATAAATTAGCCGAGGCATTGGCAATTATGTTATCTAATCCCGAATTGCGGCAAGCCTATGGTAATGAAGGACGGAGAAGAGTAACAACCGAATATAATGAAGATTTTGTATTTGAAAGACTGACAAAATACTATCAAGAATTAAGCATTAAGTAGGTTGGCGTTGAAAATTGTCGTTATAGCAAGGCAAGAGGCAAGAGGCAAGAGGCAAGAGGCAAGAGGCAAGAGTAAAGAGGCAAGAGGCAAGAGGCAAGAGGCAAGAGTAAAGAGGCAAGAGGTAAGAGGCAAGGGGCAAGAGGCAAGAGGCAAGAGTAAAGAGGCAAGAGTAAAGAGGCAAGAGTAAATAAGTTTTCAGCGATTTTACGTTTCTTTACACAGTTTGGTTTTATTGTGTTCACCTAATTAACTGATTATTAAACTCATGGGAAATGGGGATTCTGTTGTTAATAATTCAGTGTTTAAGTAATTGGACAAAAATATTTACAGTCATTGCGAGGGAAGGGAAGCAATCACAACCCTTGGAATTGCTTCATTTCACTTCGTTTCATATGGCTAACGCCACGCAACGCTTACGCAATGACATTGTGTAATTAATACTGTATCACTACTTGAATCAAAATTAATATCAGTTGCTGAAAAGCAGTGCCGAAATGACTAGATGATGGCTAAAAATTCGTCTATTATTGCTAACAATTAGCAAGTTAGAACAAACTACTAATGCCAATTAAAATCTCCTTATAATTCAAATAAAACAGATATGCAAAGATTAAGCAACATCTCTGCATTGAGTTTTATCTGGAAAATTCTCCTGGGTTTAATCCAGGTTTTGAGCGGTTTTTAATTACTTTAAATACAAGGTTTATCCATGATGACTGAAAATTTTCAAAGGCATCATCTAATCAGCAGATTGATTAAGTCTGGATTAGATAAACTTATGGCGATTATAGCCTTAATTATTCTTTCTCCCTTAATGCTAGTAATTGCGATCGCTCTTTATTTACATGATGGTCGTCCGGTTATTTTTAACCAACCTCGTCCAGGTAAAGATGCTCGGGTTTTTAACTTTTATAAATTCCGCACTATGACCAATGAAAAAAATGAGGAAGGTAATTTATTACCTGATGAAAAACGCTTGACATCTTTTGGTAAATTTCTGAGAAAAACTAGTTTGGATGAACTTCCTCAACTGTGGAATATTCTCAAAGGTGATATGAGTTTTGTTGGTCCACGTCCTTTACGTGTGGAGTATCTTGAACTTTATACTCCCGAACAAGCACGACGACATGAAGTGTTACCTGGTATCACAGGATTAGCTCAGGTCAATGGACGCAATGCTATTAGCTGGGAAACAAAATTTAAGTTAGACGTTTCCTATATTGACGATTGGAGTCTTGGGTTAGATTTCAAAATCCTCTTGTTAACAGTCTGGAAAGTGCTGAAGCGTGAAAATATCAATCAGGAAGGATATGCAACTGCTGGAGATTTTAAAGGTCAGGTTTAGATATAAGTAGGTTAGCATTGAAAATTGTCGTTATGGGAGGGCAAGAGGCAAGAGGCAAAAGGCAAGAGTGAAGAAGCTTTGGGCGATTTTACTTTTCTTTACACACTTTGGTTTTATTGTGTTCACCTACTTAAAATAAAGGATGAGAATTTTATGGACAAAGTTGTTATTTTTGGAAACAGGCCTTTTGCAGAAACTATTTACTTTTATCTCAAGCACGATTCTGAATATGAGATAGTTGGATTTACTGTTGATGAAGACCATATTCAAGCAGAAAGTTTCCATAATTTACCAGTTGTACCCTATCAAAAACTAGAAAAATATTATTCACCCAAAGAATACAAACTGTTTATTCCTCTTGGTTATGAAAATCTCAATAAGTTGCGGGCAGAAAAATACTATAATGCTAAAAAAAGGGGATATAGTTTTATTTCCTATGTTAGTTCTAAGGCATACTATCATGGCACAACCGTAGGTGAAAACTGCTTAATTTTGGAAAACAACATTATCGAACCTTTCAGCATCATTGGTGACAACTGTATTCTCACAGGTGGAAATTATATTGGGCATCACTCTGTGATTAATGATCACTGTTTCATTGCTTCTCATGTCGTGCTTGGTGGTGGAGTAAACGTAGGAGAATATACTTTCATTGGCTTGAATGCTACTATCAGAAATTACGTCAAAATCGGCAAGGAAAATATTATTGGTGCGGGATCAATAATTCTTTCTAATACGGAAGATGAGGCTGTTTACTCTCCAGGAGAAACTGCAAAATTTGACGTGCCAAGTAATTTAGTGAATATCTAATAATCTTGAAGATTGCTGTTACCAAATATTATATAAAGCCATCATTTCAATAATTTGTAAAATTCTGGCAAGTGAATTTTTTTTAGAGAGTTTTTGGCTTAATTTGTCCGCAAATAAATTTATCAACGCTAACTTACTTATCTAAATCTCTCATTCATACTCAGAAGATTTGTGTCAGATTTATGAGGATACATAAATTATGTCCAGCTTTTCCTGTTTTGTTGTCGGCGATGGTATTGTGGCTTTGAGTTGCTTGAAAATCTTGTTGCAGAAAGGCTGGCAAGTGCTGGGAGTGTATTCAACAGATAATTCATTGCAAAAGTGGTCTCAGGAACATAGCATTACCCACGCCGCCTCTCGCTCCATGTTTCACAAAACACTCCTGGGCGTTGAGTACGATTATCTTTTTAGTATCAATAACACCCAATGGATCATTCCTGGGGATGTAATTGGACGGGCAAAAAAAGCAAGCATCAACTACCATGATGCGCCATTGCCAAAGTATGCTGGTTTGTATGCGACCTCTTGGGCTTTGCTGAACGGTGAAACCCAACACGCAGTTACCTGGCACGAAATTGTCTCAAAAGTTGATGCAGGTCCCATCTTCAAGCAAAGAATAGTTCCAATTGAGCCAGATGATACGGCTTTTACTTTGAATGTTAACTGCTTTAATGCAGCAGTTAACTCCTTCGAGGAACTGGTACAAGAACTGGCAATAGATATTATCAAGCCATTATCCCAAGACCTCTCTCAACGGAGTTATTTTAGTCCCAGCGATCGCCCAGATGCTGCCTCTGTGATCTCTTATGATGTTAGTAGCAAAGATATCTGCAATCTTGTCAAAGCTTTAGATTTTGGTCCAACTCGCAATGAACTTGGTCTGACCAAAACCTGGCTACCAGGCGGAGTAATTGTTGTGGGGTCTGCCCGGTTAATGACATCTGACTACGGTACTCCTGGACAAGTGCTGAAACTAGATTCCCAAGGGATGTGTATCGCTACCATAGATGGGGCTGTTGAGTTGAGTCGTTTAACCACATTAAACGGCAAGGATATTTCCCCAGAACAGTTAGAAGAAGATTATGGTGTGCGCGTTGGTGATATCTTACCGGCAATTGATACCAAGACAAGAAAGGCAATTAGCCAGAGGAATGCGGCAATCTGTCGTCATGAGCAATCTTGGGCAGAACGTTTGATGCAGCTTGCTCCTTTTAGACATCCCTATTTACCATTGGCAACATCTGGTCAAACACTCACTTCGACTTCGCTCAGTGACCGTACTTATATCTCCATGTACCGCTATTCTATTTTGTCGTTAACAGCGCAGGTAGCAGCTAAATCTCTGTTGTCTATGTTTGCTGCTTACTGTGCGCGACTGACAACCGAAATGGAATTTGATCTGGGACTGCAAACCGATGCACAGCGCAGTATTGCCCCCGAAATATTTGCCCAACGAGTTCCTATTCGCGTGCAAACTCGGTCACTGAGCGAAGTCGAAGTGCAGGTTAATGAGTCTTTCCATGATTTTCAACAGCGATTTGAAAAAGCCCTAGATGATGCCGTTCGTCTGGGTAGCTTTAGACATACGCTGTTGAGACGTTATCCACAATTGCATGGTGATGGGAATGGAGGTAGCGATGATAATTTTCTGCCTGTGGCGATCGCTCTTGTTGCGTCTCCTGATCAACTAGATTGGCACTCCCTGGGAGCTTCTATAGCTTTGGTGGCTTATGAAGATGGAACTTTACCGGAATTAGTGCATACTGGGTCACTCAATAACACTGACTCTAAAGCCATTGTTCAGCAACTTCAAACTTTAATCACCGCTTGTATAGAAGATCCTCAACAATCTCTGCATCAATTACCACTGCTTTCTATTGCCCAACAACAGCGAATTTTGGTGGATTGGAACGACACAGCCGAACCCTTCCCCACAGATAAATGTATTCATGATTTATTTGCGGAACAAGTAGAGCGGACTCCTGATGCGATCGCTGTAGCCTTTCAAGACCGAGAATTAACTTACCGAGAATTAAATGAACAAGCCAATCAATTAGCCCACTATCTAGGGCTACAGGGGGTTGGTCCCGATGTAATCGTCGGTCTTCAGATCGAGCGATCGCTAGAAATGATGATCGGCTTATTGGCAATTCACAAAGCCGGTGGGGCATATCTTCCCCTTGATCCCGATTTCCCCCCAGATCGTCTGGCTTTCATGGTAGAAGATTCCCAAGCGACCGTCATCTTAACCCAGGAAAAACTTGATCAAGATCCCCGACTTCTCAAAGAAGTCGGGGATCTGGGGATGACCCGCATTATCCCCATTGATACGCGGTCACTGAGCGAAGCCGAAGTGCTGTGGGCAGAAATTACTCAACAACCCACCACGAATCCTCATAGTGGAGTTAAACCCGAAAATCTGAGTTATGTAATTTACACCTCCGGTTCTACAGGGAAACCCAAGGGTGTGATGGTAGAACATCGTAACGTGGCTAACTTCTTCACGGGTATGGATGCTGTCATTGACCATGAACCACCGGGAGTATGGTTAGCAGTTACAAGTTTGTCATTTGATATTTCTGTCTTGGAACTGTTCTGGACATTGGCTAGGGGATTTAAAGTAGTTATCTATAACCCCAAGCAAGAACGGCAGCAGTCTAAGTCCCAACAACCCATAGCTGTAAATAAATTACAACATACCGATTTTAGTCTCTTTTACTTTTCTAGCCATGAACAAGGGCAAGATGCAGCGGAAAAGTATCGCCTCTTGTTTGAAGGAGCTAAATTTGCTGATGCCAACGGGTTTAAGGCAGTTTGGACTCCAGAACGTCATTTTCATGCCTTTGGTGGCTTATTCCCCAATCCTGTAGTCAGCAGTGCAGCGATCGCCACGACCACCAAAAACATCCAAATTCGTGCAGGTAGCTGTATTTCCCCCCTACATAATACCGTGCGACTCACAGAAGATTGGTCTTTAGTAGATAACTTTTCTCACGGTCGGGTAGGAATATCCTTTGGTACTGGCTGGCAACCCAATGACTTTATCCTCTCTCCCCAAACCTTCGAGAAGCGCAAGGAAATTATGTTCCAGCAAATCGAGGAGGTACAGGCACTTTGGCGCGGAGAAACCCTACCCTATCCCAACGGTAAAGGAGAAATCATCGAGGTGCAAACCCTACCTCGTCCCATTCAACCCACCCTTCCCGTTTGGATTACAGCCGCCGGCAACCCCGAAACCTTCCAAATGGCAGGTGCGAGAGGCTTTAATATTTTGACGCACTTACTGGGGCAAAGTTTAGACGAGTTGGCCGCCAAAATTGCCATCTATCGCCAGGCTTATACAGAAAACGGACATTCTGGCGAAGGCATTGTCAGCCTGATGATACATACTTTTGTGGGAGAAAGTGATGATAGTGTCAAAGAGATTGTCCGTCAGCCCATGCGGCAATACCTAGCTAGTTCCCTCGATTTAATCAAGCTTGCAGCTTGGTCTTTCCCCACTTTTAAACAGAAAACCACCAACGACAAAGGACAGTTTGCAGTATCTCATCTATCTGACCCAGATATGGCGGAAGTCCTAGATTTCTCCTTTGAACGGTACTTTGAAACTAGTGCTCTATTTGGAACAGTGGACACCTGTTTGCAGATGGTTGATCGGATTAAAGCCATTGGTGTCAATGAAATCGCCTGTCTGATTGACTATGGGGTAGATACGGATACGGTGCTATCTCAACTACCCCTGCTGAATGAATTGAAGACACGGGCTAATTATCAAATCAGGGAACAGGGAACAGGGAACAGGGAACAGGAAATCGGGAACAGGGAATCGGGAACAGGAAGGAACAGGAAGGAAGAGGGAATCAGGAATCGGGAACAGGGCAAAATTGAATCTATAGCTGATCTGATCAAACGTCATCAAGTAACACACCTGCAATGTACCCCTTCTATGGCGGGTTTATTGATGGCAGAAACAGCTAACCGCGAAGCTATGGGGCAACTTCGGCAAATGATGGTTGGTGGTGAAGCCTTGACTGAAGCTTTAGCAAATCAACTTCAGCAAATTATTCCCGGACAGATTCACAATATGTATGGTCCGACCGAAACCACCATTTGGTCAGCAACCCATACTCTAGCTGAAGTTGATGGTATAGTTCCCCTGGGTCGTCCTATTGCCAACACTGAGTTATACATTCTCGACAAGAATCAGCAAAATGTGCCTGTTGGTGTCCCTGGTGAACTATATATCGGCGGTAAAGGGGTGACACGGGGCTATTTGCACAGACCAGAATTAACCCAGGAAAGGTTTGTACCTAATCCCTTTAGTGATGATGCCACTGCTCGTTTATACCGGACTGGCGACCTAGTTCGCTACCGAAGAGATGGCAATGTAGAATTCTTAGGACGGATGGACTTCCAGGTAAAAGTGCGGGGACACCGGATTGAATTGGGAGAAATTGAGACGATTTTAAGCCGCCATGAAGCAGTTCGGGAAGCCGTGATTATCGTTCGTGAAGATATACCCGGAGATCAGCGCCTTGTAGCCTATCTACTCCCACAGCCAGGGTATCAGCCATCTCATGCAACTATGCGAGAATACTTGCTCTCTCTATTGCCTGAGTATATGATTCCTTCTAACTTTGTTGTTCTAGAGAAATTTCCCCTTACTCCTAATCATAAAGTTGACCGCAAGGCTTTACCGGCTCCCCTATTAGTTGTTCAGGCTGAGGATAGTGTAAATACAACAATACCTAAAAACGATATTGAGCAAACCCTCATGGAAATCTGGCAAAAAGTGCTTCAGATACCTCAAGTGAGAACTCAAGACAATTTCTTTCATCTAGGGGGTAATTCCTTAGTGGCAGTTACATTAATTAGGGAAATTCTCTCAGCATTTAATGTGGATTTACCCTTAATTATCTTGTTCCGATATCCAACTATAACCGATCTCGCCCAGCAGATTTCAGTGCAACCTTTTGTGAATAAATCTAATAATAGCAAAGTTGATCTCGTGGCTATGTCCAGATCAATATTAATCTAAGTTGCTAGTTAGGAATAGGAGTCAGAAATCAGGATCAGGAATTAAGTTTGATTTTAAAAATCTCTGAATTTTTGCCCTATTTCTGATCAGCATCCCCATTTTCTAGCTTTGATTAAACAACTAGCAATTTGAGTTACCACCGATTGCATTGTTGCAATTAACGGAAATCTTAGAACCCTGGACTGGCTTAAGTAGTGATATTGATGTAGTTACAAAAATAGAGAACTTTTAGCGTTGCATAATGGCGGTATAAATTATGTTCTACCATAAGTTTGAGGTTTTAACTTTCCAATTTATATTCAGTGATTTCTTGATCAAAATCGTGCCAAACTGACAAGATTATTTCAAAGTATTTAGTGTATATTATCTTGTAATTGTGGTTCTACCGCTTCCCTTATAGACAAGAATATTAATTTAATTTTTGTAGGTTGTTGAACGAAGTGTTCGCATAGCGTCCCGAAGGCATAACCCAACATTAGAGGGAAGATGGTCAGGCGTGTTGGGTTATGGCTACAAGTTAAATTACCCCCCTTAATCCCCCCGATGCTTTGGGGAGAAACCGGAAAAATTAGTTCCCTCCCCAAAGCATCGGGGAGGGTTAGGGAGGGGTAAAATATTTGATCCAGCAATCATGACTTTTCAAACACCCTCTAATTAATAAATGTAGATAGGCACTTATTAGCTAAAGGTTTAAAACAAGAGAATTTTCTAGGAGTAAATATGATAAATCGCCAAAAGATGCTGGAAATTTTAGGAAATCATCTGGAAATTAACAGTGCGAATCTTATGGAAGAAACAGTGCTAGAAAACTTAGGAGATGCGTGGGACTCAGTGGCTATATTATCGGTAATATCAATCATTGATAGTTATGCTAACCGACCTATTCCTGTCAATGCTATTGTCGAGAGTAAAACGATTAAAGACCTCATTGATCTTGTCTGTGTGAATGAAAATCAAATAATTAGTTGTAAGTAATTTTCATAAAAAAGGAGAATAATATGTTAGATGTAAACAGGGAAGAAGTTGTTAAAATAATCAAAAAAGCATTTCAAGAAGTTGGAGATAAGTCAAATATTAATTTACCTGAAAATATAGATGAAAAAATGAGGATTTTAGGAGGAAATTCGCCTTTTGATTCTATGCACGTTGTTAACATTATTGTCATCATAGAAGAATATATCGCAGATACATTTGATCTGAATATTACCCTAGCCAATGAGCATACTATGTCTCAGGGTAAAAGTCCATTTTTATCCATTAGTACATTGACAGATTATATAGTAGGTAATCTGTTATGAAAAATGTTGAGAATAGTCTTTATCAAGACCGCATTGTTTTAATTACTGGAACAACTAAAGGTATTGGACTTCATTTAGCAAAACATTTTTTAGAGCAACAAGCTATTGTTTGTGGTTTTGCTCGTTCTGAATCATCTTTGCAGCACAATCAATACTATCATTATCGAGGTGATGTGACTAATATTCATGATGTTCAAGGAGTTCTAAAAGAAATTAGAAAAAAGTTTGGCCGTTTAGATATACTGATTAATAATGCAGGTATAGCGTCAATGAATCCTTCTCTGTTGATGCCAGAAACTGTTGCCAAAGAAATACTTGATATCAATATAGTTGGTGTTTTCAATATGTCGCGCGAAAGTACCAAGCTGATGATGAAGAAAAACTATGGCAGAATTATTAACTTTAGTTCTGTTGCTGTTCCTATGAACATTGAAGGAGAGGCAATTTACGCATCTAGCAAAGCAGCTATTGAACAATTTTCCCAGATTTTTGCCAGAGAAGTCGCCAGATTTGGCATCACAGTTAATGTGATTGGACCTTCACCAATTATGACAGATTTGATTGCTAAAGTATCTCCAGAAAAAATTCAAAGTCTTGTTAATAAAATGCCTTTAAGCCGTTTGGGTGAATTTCCAGATGTTGAAAATGTTATTGATTTTTTTGCTAGTGAAGCCAGTCAATACATTACAGGACAAGTTATTTATCTTGGAGGTGTTTCATGAATAATCTTGAGAGATTTTTATCCTATTTTGCAGATTATGGTGAGCAAAATGCCTTAATCTTGAATCATCGAAACTATAGTTACAACTGGTTATTAGAACGGATAAAATATTGGTATTATGTTTTATCAGAGGAAGGCATAGAAAAATCTATTGTTGGTTTTCGAGGAGATTATTCCCCGGAAATTATAGCTTTATTCTTCGCACTCATTTGGCTCAAGAATATCTTAGTCCCTTTAGGTGTAATTAACCAGCAAGAACAAAATAGATATTTTGATATAGCAAATATTCGGTATCTTTTGTCAATTGAAGAGTCAGAAACGTTGGTAATAGAAGATTTGAAAGCCGTTATAAATAATCAGATTCTGACTGATTTTATAAAACAGCAATCTGCGGGAATTATTTTATTCTCTTCTGGTTCTACAGGAACGCCAAAAGGAATGCTTCACGATTGTGAAAAATTATTATCCAAATATACTAAAGGTGGAAAAAGTTTTAATACATTGGCATTTTTATCCCTGGATCATATTGGAGGAATCAATACTTTATTATACCAATTATCTAATGGAGGAACAACACTATTAGCTAATGATAGAAGACCGGAAAATATTTGCCAACTAATCGAAAATTGTCAGATAGAGTTGTTACCAGTTTCTCCAACTTTTCTGAATTTACTTTTGATGTCTGAGTCTTATAAAAATTATGATGTAAGTTCTTTGAAAATCATCAGCTATGGCACAGAAGTAATGCCAGAAAATACATTAACTGCCCTAGCTAATGCTTTCCCTGGTGTCAGATTAAAGCAAACCTATGGACTATCAGAATTAGGAATATTACCCACTAAAAGTGAAAGTTCTGATAGTAAATGGGTTAAATTAGGTGGGGAAGATTACGAGGTGAAAATAGTAGATAATATTCTCTGGATCAAAACTAATTCAGCTATGGTTAGTTATTTAAATTCTCCCTATCCGTTTGATGATCAAGGCTGGTTGAATACAGGTGATGTAGTTGAAATGAAAGGGGATTACTTCAAAATACTTGGTCGTCAATCAGAAATGATTATTGTAGGTGGTTTGAAAGTATTTCCACAAGAAATAGAGAATATTTTAATCCAAATGCCGGAAATTGATGAAGTAACAGTCTTTGGTGAACCAAATGCAATTACGGGAAATATAGTTGTTGCTGTAGTTAAACCAATAGACCTATCAATTGATGAACGGAAAATGAGAAAGCTCATTCAATCCTATTGTCAACCAAAGTTACAAAGTTACAAAATTCCAGTTAAAGTTTGCTTAAATTCTAATGAACATCACAATCATCGCTACAAAAAAATTCGTTCTCAAGTTAAGGAGATGCTATGAATAAAACAAGTATTCCTAATATCAGTATGCGAGGTATTGCGATCGCTTTACCTCAAGAAACTGAATTTAATCATGAATTATCTGATGTGTTAGGTTATGAAGAAATAGAAAGAGTTAGTCAAACAATTGGTATTTACAGCAGAAGAGTTGCGGGTGAGGGAGTAACAGCTTTTAATCTGATGTCACAAGCTGTAGAAAACCTTTTAAAAACTACAAATATTAGGAAAGAAAATATAGACTGTCTTGTATGTATTACCCAAACTCCAGATTATTTAATTCCTGGAAATTCATTTCTGTTATCTCACCAATTAGGATTAGAGACAAAGGTATTGACACTAGATATAAATGCTGGTTGTGCCGGATTTACCCATGGTCTAATTGTGCTAGGAAAATTAATTAATAATGGTGATATTAAATGTGGACTTTTGGTGGTAGGAGATACACTGACAAGGTTAGTAAATCCCCAAGATAAAACAGAGCGGTTGTTATTTGGAGATGGAGCAGCCGCGTGTCTTTTAGAATTTGATAAACAAGGGAAAGGGCTAACAGCTTGCTGGCGAACTATTGCTGATGATTATAATAAATTAATAGTTCCTGCTGGTGGTATGAAAAAACCAACTACAGAACATACAAAAATTGTAAAAATCCAAGAAGACGGCAGCCACAGAAGTGAAAATGATTTAATTATGGATGGTGCTGCTGTTTTCTCATTTTCAATTAAGGAAGTTCCTGAACTTGTCAACTTAGCTTTAAAAAATTGTAATTTAATCAATGAAGATATTGATTTATTTATATTTCACCAAGCTAATAAATTTATGGTTGATTATATCCGTAAAAAATTAAAGCTTAGTGAAGAAAAAGTTCCCATTTTGGTAGAAGGAATAGGTAATACCAGTAGTGCATCTATCCCAATTGCTATTAATCGCTATGCCTTAAATCAAGGAATTAATAAAATTAGTGGTCGGCTGTGTCTGACTGGGTTTGGAGTAGGCTTGTCTCTAAGTAGCATCATTATTGAAGTAGAAGATTTAATTGTAACGCCTATGTAATTAAGTAGGTTAGCGTTGAAAATCGTCGTTATAGCAAGGTAAGAGGATGTTTTAAAAGTGGTATTCCGTAATTTTCATCACATTGCTACCCCCTTTGCCCTTGTAAAGAGGGGAAACAATAAAAATCCAGTTCCCTCCCCTTTACAAGGGGAGGGTTAGGGAGGGGTAAAAAATATTTGATACATCAACCATAACTTTTCAAACACCCTCTAAGAGTAAAGAAGTTTTCAGGGATTTTACGTTTCTTTACACAGGTTGGTTTTATTATGTTCACCTACTTATTTTGATTAGGACTGATTGAGAAATATGTACAAATTTCATTTACATAGGTAAGTAAAAATGGATAAGGTAGTTTTGTTTGGTAATGGACAAATAGCAAGTGTAGTTTACTATTATCTAACTTATGATTCACCGTATGAAGTTGTAGGATTTACTGTTGATCGCTCTCACATACAAGAAGAAAGTTTATTTGGTCTACCGATAGTGCCTTTTGAAGATGTCCAGTCCATATTTCGACCAGACGAATACAAAATGTTTGTCTCAATTAGCTATCGACAAGTTAATAAACTGAGAGCTGCTAAATATTATGAAGCAAAAGAGAAGGGATACAGATTAATTAGTTATATCAGTTCTAAAGCCAGCATCTGGACTGGATTAGTTATAGGTGATAACTGCTTCATTATGGAGAACAACGTAATTCAACCATTTGTAGAAGTTGGAAACAACGTCATTATTTGGAGTGGTAATCATATTGGACATCATACAGTTATTAAAGATCACTGTTTTCTTGCCTCCCATGTTCTCATCTCCGGTTATGTTACTGTCGAACCATACTGTTTTTTTGGTGGTAATTCAACAGTTAGAGACGGAATTGTAATTGCAAAAGAGTCTGTAATTGGTGCAGGATCATTGATTTTAAAGAGTACGAAAGAGATGGGTGTCTATATTGGTAGTCCAGCCCAGTTGTTTCCGCAAAGCAGTAATAATTTAAAGCGAATTTAAATTAGTAAGTAGGTTAGCATTGAAAATTATCGTTATGGGAAGGCAAGAGGCAAGAGTGAAGAAGCTTTGGGCGATTTTACTTTTCTTTACACACTTTGGTTTTATTGTATTCACCTACTTAGTTTACTATCCATTTTAAATAAACCACACTCCTATGATGAAAATTAAAATCATTGATGTAGCTAATCCATTGTGGCTGGAAACGCTCAGAAAATTACGGCATGATATTTACCATTTACCTGAATATTTATTATTAGAAGCAAGGCGGATTCAAGCTGTACCTGAAGCTATAATTATTAGCCATTATGACAAAATATTTTTCATTCCATATCTCCTGCGATCTTGTGATATTCATATTAATAGAGAATTAACCATAGGAGAAATTTTTGATATTATTTCACCCTATGGCTATTCTGGAATTTTACTGAGTGAGACAGCTATGCAATCAGTAGATTTCCTCAATCTAGCAATGCAGCAACTCAAAGAAGTTCTGAAATCCAGAAAAATTTGTTCTGCTTTTTTCCGTCTTCATCCAATTCTTAATCAAGAATTAAATGAGATTTTTACATCTGAAATTTTTCAAATCAATAGTAACACAGTTTCAATTAATTTGAAGCTTTCTGAAGCAGAAATTTGGCAGCAAACAAAGCCTGAACATCGAAATAAAATTAATAGATGTAAACGACGTGGTTTTCAGGCTAAAATAGTTAATTTCAAGGATAATCTTGACAATTTTATAGCTATTTATGAGGAAACAATGGATAGAGTAGGAGCAAGCAAATACTATTATTTTGATGATAATTACTTTCGCCAGCTTTCTCTATTAGAAAAATTAATTCATTTATGTATTGTTGAACAGGATAACCAAATTGCTTGCGTTGGTTTATTTACAGAATGTAGTGGTATTGTTCAATATCATTTAGGAGGAACAAAGTCCGATTTCCTCAAGGAAGCTCCTAGTAAGTTGATGTTTGATCATGTTCGCTTTTGGGCAAAAGAGCATGGTAACGAGGTACTTCATTTGGGAGGAGGAGTTGGCAGTGTTCAAGACAATCTTTATCGCTTTAAAGCCGGGTTTTCTCAACAAAGACATCCTTTTTTAACTATGCGCTTAATCACAGATGAAGATAATTACTATCATCTAGTCAATTTGCAAGCTAAATACTTAAATATCCATCCCGAACAGCTATTAAAATCAGATTTCTTTCCGGCTTATCGTGCTTCTCATTAATACGGAAACTAATTTGTAAAGACTAATACACTCCACAATGGCATAAATTGAGGATAAAAAATTGCAAAGTACAATTAACGCAAGAGGCAAAAGAGGATCAGCGTAACTACGGAGAATTAACCCTACACATTCCCTATTCCCTATTCCGTATGAAAATTATTTCTCTCGGTCATGCAGGCTTACAAGTAGAAACTCGAAATGCTAGAGTGCTGATTGATCCTTGGTTTTCACCAGAAGGGGCGTTTCTGGGTTCATGGTTTCAGTACCCAGCTAACCAACATTTGATCACCCCCTCACTGCTGCAACCAACGGCCATCGCTATTTCTCATGAGCATTTAGATCACCTTGACCCTTGGTTTTTGTCCCAAATACCAGCAAATACACTTATTATTATTCCTCACTATCCCTCACCAGTCTTAAAGAGAAAAATTGCTGCTGCTGGTTTAAAGGAAATTATCGAATTACCTCAGTGGCAACCAATAGAAATAGCTGGAAGTATTAGTATTTTCTTTGTATCAGAACAGTCACCAATGAACCATGACTCAGCGGTGGTCATTGTTGCTGATGGGCAGACTCTACTTAATCTCAATGATGCTCGCTTGTCAGGATCTCAACTTAGCAGCATCCGTAACAAAGTAGGTGGAGTAATTGATGTGTTAGCACTGCAAGGAGCAGGGGCTTCTTGGTATCCCATTTGTTATGAGTACCCCGAAGAACGTAAAAGAGAACTTTCCCAGAATAAGCGCCTAGCTAAATTTAAGTACATGGAACGGGCGATCGCTATTGTTGAACCAGTAACAGTTATCCCCTGTGCCGGTCCTCCCTGTTTCCTTGATTCAGAACTGACTTGGGTAAATGCACAGATCGAAGCCGGAATTTTCCCAGATCAACAGCAGGTAGTAGACTGGCTAGGGCAGGAGGGAATTAAGAATACTATGATTTTGCTACCAGGTGATGCTTTTGATATTACTACAAATCAAAAAGCAGCCGATCCTATCTGGGATGATTTTCGCTTTAGCGATCGCTCTGCTTACCTAAAAAACTATGCTGAAACTAGAACTGGCAATCTTCTAGCATTAAAGGCTCATTATCCTCAACCTACCGAATCTCTTTACTTACCATTCCGCGACTATTTCCAGCGTCTTTTGGCCATGAGTCCTTACTTCAACAGCAAAATCAGGATGCGAGTTGGCTTTGATATCACAGGACCTGGTGGGGGAAAATGGGCAGTTGATTTTCGACCAGGTTTAGAAGGGGTATATGACGAGATGAGTGAATGCAGCTATGGATACCGTTTTGCATCAAGATGGCTGCCTTCTTTGTTAGATGGTTCCTTGCCTTGGGAAGACTTCTTTTTGTCTTTGCGATTTCAGGTATGGCGAAATCCAGACATCTACAACGACCATCTTTTAGGACTCTTAAAATTTGCTTGTCCCCAATCTCTACAAGCTGTAGAGGATTACGAAAACTCCATGGATTCCCAAGAGCAAATGACAATTCATGCCGAGGGAAATAATTACTTAGTACAGCGCCATTGCCCCCATGCAGGTTTTGACTTGCAGGAAGTAGGAGAGGTTTTACCCGGAGGAATTTTCCGCTGTCTAGGTCATCACTACGAGTTTGATTTAAACACTGGAAAATGCCTCAATGGCAAATGCAAGTTACTCAGCAGCAAGCACATTATTTAGGTCATACAGATGAATAAACCAATTCTCCTTTCAACCCCCCACATAGGAAATTACGAATTAGCATTTGTCAAAGAAGCATTTGACACTAATTGGATTGCCCCTATAGGTCCCCATGTTGATGCTTTTGAACAGGAATTTTGTCAAGTTACTGGTGCTAGTTATGCGGCTGCTGTGAGTTCGGGAACTGCGGCTTTACATTTAGCTTTGCAATTAGTTGGAGTCACCAGAGGAGACGAGGTTTTTTGTTCCACCTTAACCTTTGCAGCTACCGCTAATCCAATTGTTTATTTAGGGGCGAAACCAGTTTTTATTGATAGCGATCGCATATCCTGGAATATGAACCCAGATTTGTTGCAGGAAGCTTTACAAAAACGCGCCTATTTTGGTAAATTACCCAAAGCAGTTATAGTCGTACATTTATATGGTCAAAGTGCAGACATTGAACCTATTATCAAACTTTGCGATCAATATAATATTCCGTTAATTGAAGATGCCGCCGAAGCTTTAGGAGCTACCTACAAAGGCCTTTCTCCCGGTACATTTGGGCGGTTTGGTATTTACTCCTTCAATGGTAATAAAATTATCACTACATCCGGTGGAGGAATGCTAGTTTCTGATGATGATCAACTAATTACCAAAGCCAAATTTTTAGCAACTCAAGCCCGCGATCCTGCCCCCCATTATCAACATTCAGAAATAGGATATAACTATCGTCTTAGTAACGTTCTAGCAGGTATTGGTCGAGGTCAATTACAGGTTTTAAATGAAAGGGTAACTGCTAGACGGCGCAACTTTGAAATTTACCAATCTACTTTGGGAAATCTACCAGGAATAGAATTTATGCCCGAAGCTAATTTTGGCTATTCTACTCGCTGGTTAACGGCTTTAACAATCACCCCAGAAGCTTTTGGTGCAGATCGAGAATACATTCGCATCCAACTTGCTAAACAACAAATTGAAGCTCGTCCTGTATGGAAACCATTACACCTGCAACCCGTGTTTTCTGAATATGAATGTATTGGTGGTAAAGTCGCCGAAAATTTATTTTTACATGGTCTTTGTTTGCCTTCTGGTTCTAATTTAACGGACGAAGATTTAGCAAGAGTAATTAATGCCATTAAAACCATTCACTCCACAACTTGAAAAACATACATAAAAGAGTTAATTTATTATGGAACTACAACAATCTTCTATATCACCACAAAAATACTGGACAATTCTCAAGCGTCGTTGGCTTGCCACTTTATTAATTACTATTTCCGTTTTTATCATAGCACAGTTAGCTGCATCTTTGAAAAAACCTATTTATCTTGCAGAAGGTAAATTACGGTTTCAAAGAAGCAATACAGCCTCATCTATCACAGGATTAGGTGCAGAAATAGGCAAATTAGATCCTTTAATGGAACAAAATAACCCACTCAACACAGAAGTAGAAGTAATAACTTCTTACCCTATTATAGAAAAAACTATTAAACGACTAAATCTCAAAGATAGTCAAGGTTTTACCCTAAAACCTAAGCTATTTCTCAAAAATCTTGTTGTCAGAGAAGTTAAAGGCACTAATGTTATCCAAATTAGCTACAACGATACTAATCCCAAAACTGCCGCCCAAGTTGTAAATGAACTAATTAAAGTTTATTTAGAGCAAAATCTGTCTTCACGGCGAGCCGAAGCAAGCGCAGGACGTAAATTCATAGAAAAACAATTACCCAAAGCCGAATTAGTAGTCAGTCAAGCCGAATCTGAATTAGCAGATTTTAAAGAAAAAAACAAAATTATTTCCTTACAAGAAGAAGCTACTGAAGCAGTACGAGTTATTGGTAATTTACAATTAAGGATCAACGATACTCAATCTCAATTAGCTAATGTTAAGTCACAGTATCAAGTAGTTGTTCAGCAATTGGGAATGAACCCAAAACAAGCCTTAACAATGACTTCTATTAGCCAAATCTCTGGAATTCAAGATATTCTTAGAGAAATCCAACAACTACAATCACAACTAGCAAACAGACAAACAATTTTACAGGAAAATCATCCACAAATCATAGATCTACAAGATAAAGTTGCTTCTCTAAACAAGGTTATTGACAAAAGGATAAATCAGTCCATAGGTAAAAATAAACTACAAGCAGAAGACAATTTACAATTGAGTGCTTTACAGCAACAACTCTCTAGTAAACTCGTAGAATTAGAATCCAACCGTCTAGGTTTAGCCAATCAAGCTAATTCTTTATTACAATTACAATCTACCTATAAACAAAGATTGAATACATTACCTAAATTAGAAGAACAACAGCGTCAATTAGAACGTAAACTTCAAGTAGGACAATCTACCTATTCTTTATTACTTCAGAAACTCCAAGAAAGTAGAATAGCTGAAAATCAAAACTTAGGCAATGCAAGTAGAATATCCGAAGCTCAAGTTCCTGATGAACCTATTTCTTCTGTCATAATTTCCTATCTCAGTTCAGCATTATTGAGTATATTGGCAGCTATTATGACTATATACATCCTAGAAATGAAGGATAAATCTATTAAGACTATTGATGAAGCCAAAGAATTACTAGAATTAACCTTGTTAGGAGTTATCCCTACCGCTACCAAGTGGAAAAGAACCTCTAAAAATAATGAAGCAGATGAATCCTATAGTCAAAGAATTATAATTCGAGATTTTCCTCGTTCTTCTATTAGTGAAGCTTACCGAATGTTGAGGGCAAATCTTAATTTTATCAGTGCTGATAAAGAGTTAAAAGTTATTATTGTTACTAGTTCTGTACCCAAGGAAGGTAAATCAACAGTAGCAGCTAATTTAGCTACAGCAATGGCACAAATGGATAAACAAGTTTTATTAATAGATGGAGATTTGCACCGTCCAGTTCAGCATAAAATTTGGGACGTAATAAATAATCAAGGTTTAAGTAATTTAATTTTCAAACAGGAAGAAATTACTGCGATAATTAAAAAAGTCATGCCTAATTTAGATATTTTGACTTCTGGCATAGTTCCTCCCAGTCCAGCATCTCTTCTCGACTCACAACGCATGGCAACTTTAATGGCTAACTTCTCGGATAAGTATGATTTTGTCATTGTTGATACACCAGCTTTAAATGTGGCTGCTGATGCTGTTACTTTAGGACAAATGGCTGATGGTGTTTTATTAGTAGTGCGTCCTGGTGTAGTTGATTCTGTGAATGCGACTTTTGCTAAAGAACTATTAGCAAAATCTGGTCAAAATGTCTTAGGACAGGTAGTTAATGGTGTAATTGTGAAAAATGAACCCCATAGCTATTACTACTTTCAAAAAGAAGACTATTTACAAACAATCAATGTAGAGTCTCAGGAATCTGTAAAAATTTAACTAATTAGGGTTTGCTGAAAAAGTTGTCTGTGAGGGCAGGGAACAGGGAACAGGGAACAGTTTCAACGATCTGGATATCCTCAATTTTCCAAATCCGACAAAGAAAAATGCACCTATTTTGAGACACCATCAGCCAGAACCTTGCACTCTTTTGTGATAAAAATCCGCGAAACCCTTATTAATAAATGGTTTTAGCTTTATTTAGCAAGCCATAATTAGGGTTTGCTGAAAAAGTTGTCTGTGAGGCCTAGTACCGCAAGGCGGAAGTCAAAAGTCAAAAGTCAAAATGAAGACAGTATAGGCTTTTGGAGGATTTAGAATGGTTCATTCACTTACGCCACAGTGTACTAGGAGTATGGCTAACGCTACGCTATCAGCAAACCCTACTTAGGGATAGGAGGTAGGGGCGCAGGGTCTGCGCCCAGTCAGGAGTGAGAAATGAAGATAGAATCAGCCACCAACACTATCTCAGTATATTGAGTCATATTTTTACTTATTTATCTTAATTTTACGTAATTTAATGCTGATGTTAGTAAAAATAAGGTAGGGGTTTACCAACCTGTTATCAACATAGCCTTTCTCATTTTTGTCTGCGGTCTATTTGTGGCTGTATAAATAAGTTTAAGAATTAAATTGGTGCAGAATTTGGGATAAAATCTGTGTTCAGCCAAGAAAATCCAAGTATATATCTTCTTGAATATCAAAATTTAGATTACAGATTCGACATACTTCTTAATAAACCAACAGCGTAAACGCAAAACGTTCTAATCTAAAAATTGACCGAGTTAATTTACTGGGTTTTATAGGCGTAAAATTCATAGATACGCACAAATGTCAAGCCTTAAAATAAATAACTCAGGCTTAACACATAAACAGTTATGATAGGAGTCTTAAAAAACCCATGAGTGTTAAGGCAAGCGGTGGAAGCTCAGTTGCGCGTCCGCAACTATATCAAACCTTACCTGTCTCTACCATTTCCCAAGCGGAACAACAAGACCGCTTTTTGGGAAGAGGTGAACTAAGTGAACTTAGCAGCTATTTTGCCTCCGGTGCAAAGCGGTTAGAAATTGCCAAGATTTTGACCGACAATTCCGAAATTATCGTTTCTCGTGCGGCTAACCGGATTTTCATTGGTGGTTCACCAATGGCTTTCTTCGAAAAGCCCCAAGAACGAGAATTGGCGATGGTCGGCGCAGGTGTTAATGTCCAAGAGGGCATGAAACTAGGAACAGTCACCTACGTTGAAAGTAGTGGTGGTTTCTTTGAAAACCTCCGTTCTATCTTCAATACTTCTGCTGGCGGACCAACACCTCCAGGCTTCAGACCCATTAACGTTGCTCGTTATGGGCCTAGCAACATGGCCAAGAGCTTACGGGACTTGTCCTGGTTCTTGCGCTATGCCACCTACGCCATTGTCGCTGGCGACCCCAACATCATCTCTGTAAATACCAGAGGTTTGCGGGAAATTATTGAAAATGCTTGTTCTGGGGAAGCAACCATCGTTGCTTTGCAGGAAATTAAAGCAGCGTCCCTGTCTTATTTCCGTAAAGATGCCGCAGCCACAGAAATTGTGACTGAGTACATGAATGTGTTGCTGACAGAATTTAAAGCACCAACACCTTCTACTAAAGTTCGTCAACGTTCTTCCGGCGACCAACAAGGGTTACAACTGCCACAAATTTACGCTGTTGCCGCAGAACGTCGTCCTAAGTACGCCATGAAGCCAGGTTTGTCTTCTAGCGAGAAAACTGAAATCATCAAAGCGGCTTACCGTCAAGTATTTGAGCGCGATATTACCCGTGCTTATAGCTTGTCTATTTCTGACTTAGAATCTAAAGTTAAAAATTGCGAAATCTCCATGCGGGAGTTTATTCGCCGTTTAGCTAAATCCCCCCTTTACCAAAAACAGTTTTACCAGCCTTTTATTAATAGCCGGGTGATTGAATTGGCTTTCCGTCACATTTTAGGACGGGGTCCAAGTAGCCGGGAGGAAGTGCAAAAATACTTTGCCATTGTCTCACTTAAAGGTTTAGCCGGTTTAGTTGATGCTTTGGTAGATTCTACCGAATACAGCGATTACTTTGGTGAAGAAACAGTTCCCTACATTCGGGGTCTGGGTCAAGAAGCCCAAGAATGTCGTAACTGGGGACAACAGCAGGATCTGTTTAAATACAGTGCGCCTTTCCGGAAAGTTCCTCAGTTTATTACAACTTTTGCTGCTTACGAACAACCATTACCTGACCAACATCCCTACGGTTCTGGTAATGACCCCTTGGAAATCCAATTTGGGGCAATTTTCCCGAAAGAAACCCGCAACCCCAGCAGCAGCCCTGCACCATTCAGTAAGGATACCCGTCGGATCTTGATTCACCAAGGACCTGGTATCAATAACCAACTCAGCAACCCTGGTGCGCGTGGTGTTGCTCCTGGTACTTTGGGCGCTAAGGTGTTCAAGTTAGACCAGTTACCTGGAACTATTGGTAAAAAGGCTGCCAAGGGTGTAAGTGTCAAGTTCTCCGAAAGTTCTACCCAAGCGGTAATTAAGGCTTGTTACCTGCAAGTTTTCGGTCGTGATGTTTACGAAGGTCAACGTCTGAAGGTTGCAGAAATTAAGCTGGAAAACGGCGATATCACCGTCCGCGAGTTTGTGCGGATGTTGGCGAAGTCGGATTTATTCCGCAAGATGTACTGGACTTCTCTCTATGTCTGTAAAGCGATTGAATATATTCACCGTCGCTTATTAGGTCGTCCTACCTACGGTCGGGAAGAAAACAACAAGTATTTTGACATTGCTGCGAAGAAGGGCTTCTATGCAGTGGTTGATGCCATTCTTGACAGTGATGAATACAGCCAGGCATTTAATGAAGATACTGTTCCTTACGAGCGCTATCTAACTCCTGCGGGTGTGTCTTTACGTCAATTACGTGTGGGGACTATCCGCGAAGATGTGGCAAATGTTGAAAAACAAGAAACTCCTCGCTTTGTGGAATTGGGTGCAGTCACAGAAATGCGGACTGAACCAGATATTGATTTCCGCATTAACCAAGGTGTTACTAAGCAACGTGAGCAAACCAAAGTCTTTAAACTGACAGCAGTTAAAAATGACAAGGTTGCGGCGGAAATTGTGATTAGCGGTGCTTATCGGCAGATTTTCGAGCGCGATATTGCTCCTTACATCTCTAAGAACGAGTTTACAGTTCTAGAAAGTAAGTTGGTGAACGGTGAAATCAGCGTTAAGGAATTTATTCAAGGTTTGGGTTACTCTAGCCTGTATCAGAAAGAGTTCTACACCCCTTACCCCAATACAAAAGTAATTGAGTTGGGAACTAAGCATTTCTTGGGTCGCGCTCCTATTGACCAAGCAGAAATTCGTAAATACAACCAAATTTTAGCTACTCAAGGGATTCGTGCTTTTATTAGCGCGATGGTTGAAAGTGCTGAATATGGTCAGGTGTTTGGTGAAGATACCGTTCCTTTCCGTCGCTTCCCCACTTTACCTGCGGCTAATTTCCCCAATACTGAGAAGCTTTACAACCAGTTAACCAAGCAAAATGATGATGTGGTTGTTCCTAGTTTTGCAACTGTGAAGCCACGGATTAAAACTGAGAATACGCCAATTCTAGCGAAGGCGATCGCAGATTTAGCAGCCCAAGCCAAGAAAATGGACAAGACAAAACCCTTGTTTATTGAATTGGGTCGTTCTTTCAACGATGGTCGTGGTCAATCTGTAGAAGTTGGTGTCGGTACAAGCCGTCGCAAACCAGCCCGGATTTACCGTGCTACCACTGGCACAAATTCCCCAGAAACCAATCAGGTCATCAATGCTATCTATATCCAAGTTATGGACGTATTTAGCGGTCAAGTACCTGCTTATTTCCGCCGTTCTGACTTAGACAGCAAATTGCGTAACGGCGAAATTACCGTGCGGGAATTTGTTCTCGAACTAGCCAGTTCCGAAATCTATCGCAAACGGTTCTACACCCCCTATCCCAACACCAAGGTAATTGAATTCCTATTCCGTCACCTCTTGGGACGCGCACCCGCTACTCAGGGCGAAATCCGTCAGTACAACAAACTATTGGCTGATAGCGGTTTACGGGCAGCAGTAGAGGCAATTGTTAACAGTCCTGAGTATGCTCGTTACTTTGGTGAAGACGTTGTTCCCTACAAACGCTATCCATCTTTACCAGCAGGTAACTATTTAGGCAGTGTTCAAGCTGAAGCCGACCTAGTGAAGCAATCCTGGTCTAGCTTATCTCCTTCTGTTTTAACAGGTGGTCTTCCTAATAGATAGGTGACAGGTGACAGGTGACAGGTGACAGGAAGAAGGCAAGAGGCAAGAGGCAAGAGGCAAGAGGCAAGAGACAAGAGACAAGAGGCAAGAGGCAAAAGATAATTCTTCCTTTCTTCTCCCTCATGATTCAGAAAAGACTGTTTAATCTGGATTTCACAGGCTTTTTACTGTTCCCTGTTTCCTGTTTCCTGTTTCCTGTTTCCTGTTTCCTGTTTCCTGTTTCCTGTTTCCTGTTCCCCTGTTTACTGTTCCCTGTTCCCTGAGAATGAGCAAATCTGAAAATAAGTGTTACAAAATATTAAGAGCAGTAATAAATGCTCAACATAATACTGGACAATATTTTGCGGGAGGTAATTGAGTTTTCCACCTGGTTTACACCAAATCCAGACAATCTGGCTAAAAATGTCAACCAAGTTGTCAAGTCACTATCAACCACGTAAAGTCGTACCAGTTTAATCAAATTCTGGTTCCATTAGTTTTGGAGGAATCCATTAATGAGTATCGTCACGAAAGCCATCGTGAATGCTGATGCGGAAGCTCGCTACCTCAGCCCCGGTGAATTAGATAGAATCAAAGGTTTTGTTGCAGGTGGCGCACAACGTCTCCGCATCGCTCAAGTATTGACCGAAAACCGCGAGCGCATTGTTAAGCAAGCTGGCGACCAACTGTTCCAAAAACGTCCTGACGTTGTTTCCCCCGGTGGTAACGCTTACGGTCAAGAAATGACAGCTACTTGCTTGCGTGACTTGGACTACTACCTCCGTCTCGTTACCTACGGAATCGTTTCTGGTGATGTTACAGCCATCGAAGAAATCGGTATCGTTGGTGTACGCGAAATGTACAAATCTTTGGGTACTCCCATTGATGCAGTTGCTGGTGGCGTTGCCGCTATGAAGAACGTTGCTGCTACCTTGTTGTCTGCTGAAGACTCCGGTGAAGCTGGTTCTTACTTCGACTACGTTGTTGGTGCAATGCAGTAAGTTTTAGCTGTAACTCGGCTCAAACTAAAACTGTAGCAATAAGGTTGGAAATAAGGAAAAAACAACAATGCAAGACGCAATTACCTCCGTTATCAATTCTTCAGACGTTCAAGGTAAATACCTTGATACCGCTGCTCTCGAAAAGCTAAAAGGCTACTTCGCTACTGGTGAACTGCGCGTTCGTGCAGCTACAACCATCAGTGCTAATGCTGCTGCGATCGTTAAAGAAGCTGTAGCTAAATCCTTGTTGTACTCTGACATCACCCGTCCCGGTGGTAATATGTACACCACTCGTCGTTACGCAGCTTGTATCCGTGACTTGGATTACTACTTGCGCTATTCTACCTACGCTATGTTGGCTGGCGACGCTTCCATTTTGGACGAGCGTGTATTAAATGGTTTGAAAGAAACCTACAACTCCTTGGGAGTACCCGTAGGCGCTACAATTCAAGCTATCAGTGCTATGAAGGAAGTAACTGCTAGTTTGGTTGGTCCTGACGCTGGTAAAGAAATGGGCGTTTACTTCGACTATATCTCCTCTGGCTTGAGCTAGGACTTAGCTTTGCACTTAGTGATGTAGGTGCGGCATTATTAAGGTCTGGAGATCAATCATGATTGCTAGAAGGTTCTCTTGCTAATTGATTGTAAGTGTTATCAGTCTGGTGCTGATGGTTGATTTCCAGCCTTGGAAAAAATAATTGTCAGGAGTCAGGAGTCAGGAGTCACAATATTTGATATATTGATAAGTAATCAAATATAGTTTTTGGCATAGAATTTAGAAAAGCTGACCACTGATAGCTAAATCCTTACAGATAAATTAAAGATTTTCACTCAAGACATTTGAGATAAAAAAGTTTCCCAAACAATATCAGGAGATTTAAAACAAAATGGCTCGTTTATTTAAAGTAACTGCTTGTGTTCCTAGCCTATCTCGGACTCGCACCCAACGCGAATTACAAAATACTTACTTTACTAAGTTAGTTCCTTATGAAAATTGGTTCCGTGAACAACAACGGATTCAAAAAATGGGTGGCAAGATTGTTAAAGTGGAATTAGCAACCGGTAAACAAGGTACTAATGCTGGTTTGTCTTAATTTCTATAAATCAAACATTATTTTGATTTTGGAAGGGGTCTAAAAAGACCTCTTTTTTTGTGCCTTTGATTTGATAAGTAATTGGACAAAAATATTTACAGTCATTGCGAGCGAAGGGAAGCAATCACAACCCTTGGAATTGCTTCATTTCACTTCGTTCCATATGGCTAACGCCACGCAACGATTACGCAATGACATTGTGTAATTAATTCTGTCTCACTACTTATTAAGAAGCAATTTGCATTAGAGAACTCCACAAAAAAGATGAACTGCTTGCAGCAGCGCCTCGCTATCCAATCTTGTGGGATGTGGGATGCCCGTCCTTGTATTATTAGCGGGCAAGACTTGTACTGAGCTTGTCGATAGCGAAGCGTGGCGTTAGCCATAGTATGCCCGCACCACAAGAAATTTTAGGATATTTTTTTAATTGGAAGTCTCTTATTAGCTGAAACGCTTATGATAGACTAAAGTGAAGTAAAATAAGCAAGTAATTCCGTCAACTATGGCAACTGCTACTAACATTGGTACGCTAGTAACCTGTTCTCCAGGTGTGAATAATGGTCGTCCCATGATTACAGGGACTAAAACTTCTGTAAGTCGGGTGGTTATTCTTTACAAACAAGGTGCAAATGCTGAAGAAATTGCCCGCCGGATAAGTCACCTTAACCTTGCTCAAGTATATGCGCGTCACAACTTGACTCCAGATTTAGTACCTTAACGGGTAGTAGAAATGGTGACAAGTTTACCGGACATGATGGGGTCGTGATGCACTCAGATACTAACGCTGCTGACAACGTTCTAGCACTAAATCAACGCAAGGTATGCAGGGACAAATAGAATTTTTAAGCAACTGGGTTTATTAATAATCACTATCTCGCAATAACTAATTTAATTACCATTAAAAAATACCCATCCAGTTATTGCGCTAGGTGGGTATTAATCGTGTAGGGACGGGGGTTCACCGTCCTTGATGAGAATTTATGACTACTTGCTTTCAGTGAAATCAGCATCAATAACATCATCACCAGAAGGAGCAGAACCACCGCTTGGAGGTTCAGTACCAGCAGCACCAGCAGCATCACCAGCTTGTTGATAGATATTGCTACCAATAGCAAACAGAGCTTGTTGCAATTCTGGCGTCAACTTCTGGATTTGAGCATCATCTTCTTTAGCAACAGCTTCCCGCACTTCCTTAACTAAACCTTCAACCTTAGTCTTATCAGCAGCAGGGACTTTATCACCCAACTCTTCCAACTGCTTTTCAGCTTGATAAGCTAAAGAATCAGCTTGGTTTTTGCGTTCAATTTTTTCACGACGTTCCTTATCAGAAGAAGCATTTTGTTCAGCTTCTCTCACCATGCGTTCTACATCATTCTTATCCAGAGTAGAAGCACCAGTGATACTAATAGATTGTTCCTTACCAGTTCCCTTATCCTTAGCCGCAACATTGAGAATACCGTTAGCGTCAATATCAAAAGTAACTTCAATTTGGGGAACACCACGAGGAGCAGGAGGAATACCATCCAAACGGAAAGTTCCTAGACTCTTGTTATCATTGGCGAATTCTCTCTCACCTTGGAGAACGTGAATTTCCACATTAGTTTGTCCGTCTACAGCAGTAGAGAACACTTCTGATTTCTTGGTAGGAATTGTAGTATTGCGAGGAATAATCTTAGTCATGACACCACCCAAGGTTTCTACACCCAAAGATAATGGTGTTACGTCTAACAACAAGATACCTGTAACATCACCAGCCAAGACACCCGCTTGAATAGCAGCACCAACAGCTACCACTTCATCAGGGTTAACGCTTTGGTTAGGATCTTTACCTAACACCCGTTTGACCACATCTTGAACTGCGGGAATCCGGGTAGAACCACCAACGAGAACAACTTCGTCAATATTGGTCTTATTTAACTTCGCACCTTTGAGCGCATCTTCCACCGGAATGCGGCAACGGTCAATTAAATCAGCGCAGAGTTCTTCAAACTTAGCGCGAGTCAGAATTGTATCTAAATGCTTGGGACCGTCCTGAGTAGCAGTGATAAATGGTAAGTTAATCTCCGCTTGAGTAACGCTAGAAAGTTCAATTTTGGCTTTTTCTGCGGCTTCAGTCAGACGTTGTAAAGCTTGTTTGTCCTTACGGAGGTCAATACCTTCGTCTTTTTTGAACTGTTCAGCTAGGAAGTCAACGATTTTTTTATCAAAGTCGTCACCACCCAGGTGAGTATCACCGGATGTTGATAATACTTCAAATACACCGTCACCTACTTCTAGAACGGATACGTCGAAAGTACCACCACCCAAGTCAAACACCAGGATAGTTTCGTTGCTCTTTTTATCAAAGCCATAAGCTAGGGAAGCGGCGGTAGGTTCGTTGATAATGCGGAGAACGTCAATACCAGCGATTTTTCCCGCGTCCTTAGTAGCTTGACGCTGAGAGTCGTTGAAGTAAGCGGGAACGGTAATTACAGCTTGGGTAACAGTTTCACCCAGGTATTTACTAGCATCTTCAACCAATTTGCGGAGAACTTTCGCAGAAATTTCTTCAGGAGCAAATTGTTTACCAGCACCAGGAGAATCTACCTTAACGTTACCGCCACTGCTGAGAACTTTATAAGAAACTTCTGTAGCTTCGTTGGTAATTTCGTCGAAACGACGACCAATAAAGCGTTTCACTGAATAAAAAGTATTTTCGGGGTTCATTACCGCTTGGCGTTTAGCGATTTGACCCACTAAATTGTCGCCATTTTTAGCAAATGCAACTACCGAGGGTGTTGTCCGAAAACCTTCCGCATTAGCAATAACAGTGGGTTTACCACCTTCCATTACTGCCACACAGGAGTTAGTCGTTCCTAAATCAATTCCAACTACTTTTGCCATTTTGGGTGTTTGCTCCGTATAAAATTACTAAATGAACTCAGAGAGAATATAAAATTGCATTAACTAACTGCTAATAACAATCAGTTGCCCAAAAAGAAACTGATGGCTTTGCTGGGAAGACAATCCCAAACTAGGCTACCCAGGGCAAGAAATAGAAATAAACTCAGTGGTAGCCATTCCATGTAGGGTGGTTTACCGAACCGTCAGGGGAACGGTGAATTTTATAAATTATGTCTAGTGGTTTCATGGATTTATGTGCTTTCACATTGACTAATGTATGGGAATTAATACTTTCAGGAATTGGGGTGAACCGTAACTTTATAGTCGTATTTGCCGTCAAACCCCATTAAAAATTAAATACTATACCCCTGACTCCGTAATCAAGGGCTGGCTAATTGGTAATTATTCCTCTAATTCCTGAACCGTGCCTTATTTACGAGGCAGGTATGGAAGGGTGTTCTCCTTTTTGAAACTTCAGCCATGCCTGTTCTAAGGCTGTGGGAGCGGGATTTGTGGCATCATAAATGACGATTACATTGGTTAAAGGTCTACCCGCGGGAACTACAATATTAGTCTTGTTGGCTAAGGCTCTGGATGCTCCACCATCTAAATTCATAGCTTCATAACAACCGATCGCTTTCATTGCCTCTGCTTCCTGCTGTAAAGTGAGGTTAATTTCAAAATTGGCTAAAATCAGCTTTGTGCCATCCTGAGTAAAACCAATGGCTGTGCGATCGCTATTGCCTAAAACAACAGGATCTTTAAAGCCTTCAATACTGGGATTTATCCATATTTCGCCCTGTCGCAATAATCTCGGTCCACAAGTTAGGGAAAACCAATGTTTATTCCATTGCGGTTTACCCTCTACTCTGGCTGTTACCATTTCTGGTTTATTGCCGACTCCTAATCCCAAGGTAGTCCCAAAATTTTCCCAGCGACTGTATTTGACAAATTTTCCCCCAGCTACCATGTTACCCATCACTGTTTTTTGAGGATTTTTGGCGAAGAATGTGCCATTAGCAACCACAGTGGCCTTATAACGCGCTACTAATTTACTAAATTCTTCATCACCACTGGTTTTTTGAATGGTGTTGGCAAAGCTGGCATTTTTGGCTAAACCCATTGTAATCAAGGTTTTTGGATCTGTGAGATCAACTATGGTTTGATAAAAAGGGATACCATTAATTTGACTTTTGTTTACTTGGACTGGTTGAGCATAACTAGGTAATGTTAAGGTTAATCCTTGTGCTAAGGTTGCCCCACCCAGAAATAAAAAGGATCTGCGGCTGATTTTGCTAATTGTCATAATTGATGTTTATTAATCCTTTCTTCTTTTTCCTGAATCCTGAATGGGCGCAGTCCCTGCGCCCCTACCTCCTGAATCCTTCTATATTTTATGAATAATCGGTATATTATTTTTCACAAACCCTATGGGGTTTTGAGCCAATTTACTCAAGAAAGTCCCAAACATATTACGCTGAAAGAGTATATAGATGTTCCCGATGTTTATGCTGTGGGGCGTTTAGATTGGGATAGTGAGGGGTTACTGTTACTAACAAATGATGGACAGTTACAGCATCGTCTAGCACATCCGCGCTTTGGTCATCAACGTACTTATTGGGCGCAGGTGGAACGTATTCCTGATATTGATGCAATTCATCAGCTACAAAGTGGGGTAGAAATTCAAGATTACCGGACTCGTCCTGCTCAAGTTAGGTTATTGTTAGAAGAACCATCCGTAGTCCAACGTATTCCCCCCATTCGATTTCGGAAAAGTATTCCCACAGCTTGGCTAGAAATGACCTTAACTGAAGGTAAAAATCGCCAAGTCCGTCGCATGACTGCTGCTGTGGGTTTTCCGACTTTGCGGTTAATTAGGATAAGTATTGGTAATATTCAATTAGATGATTTAGCACCAGGACAATGGCGAGAACTCACTCCCTTAGAAGTCACAAGATTAAATCATTAACCGGAAAAATAGATTAAGGTACTGTAGTATCAGTATACAAAAAGAGTGTCAACAATAGCACTTAGTTCTTGGGTTACATAATTTTAATTTTAGTTAGGGCTTGCTAAATAAAGCTAAAACCATTTATTAATAAGGGTTTCGCGGATTTTTATCACAAAAAAGTGCAAGGTTTTGGCTGATGGTGTCTCAAAATAGGTGCATTTTTCTTTGTCGGATTTGGAAAATTGAGGATATCCAGACAGTTAAAACTGTTCCCTGTTCCCTGTTCCCTGTTCCCTGCCCTCACAGACAACTTTTATGGCTTACGCCACGCTACGCTATCAGCAAACCCTAGTTATTTAATTGTGGACTGTTTGAATATTTGTAGCTAAAAGCACCTTACCAAGAAAATCAAGGAAGTCCGACTATGCTGATTTGCCCCCAGTGTAAATTTGAAAACGGTGATAGTAATAAGTTCTGTCAAAGCTGTGGTATATCCTTAGCTCATAAAATCTGCTCTGAATGTAGTGCCGATATGGCTTTAGATGCACAGTATTGTTATAAATGTGGTGCAGAATCTAGCACAGTTTGGTACGCGCTCATTACTCAGGCAGTGGATAAGGTAGTTTCTGTTGTGGCGGAAACTGCGAAATTAAGCCAAAATCTAGAAAATATAGCGGATGATGGCGGAGATTCTGGTCTGTTATCCAAATTTGTTTTAGATGCTTATTTAGATCCTTGGCAACGTTATCGCTTGTTAGAATCTCCACAAGAATTTGCGGATTATATAGAAGTCAAGGTTCTAGATTGTCAACCTTACGAAATGTCACTGATTGGGGCAATGCTTTTGCACGAAACCAAGATGGATATAAAGACAATTCCAGGTCTGGCGGAAGCTTATCTAAAATTGCAGGTAGATAAGAACCCAGGAATACCAACTATTCATGATGCTTGGCAGCAAGATCATTTTCAAGTAGTCTTGTTAGAAGACAGATCCAATTTCCCGACGTTGCTTGATGTTTTGCGACGAGATACAGTAAGTCCGTTGGAGATTTTACATTGGTTTTATCAAATGACTCAACTTTGGGAGTTGTTAGAAACTGTAAATTGTCGCCAAAGTTTGTTGGAGTTGTCGAACTTGCGCTTAGATGAAGACCAAACTCTGATATTACAACGGCTATATATAGAGACACCGTTACTGACACCACAACCACCCGAAGTTTTAGATTTGACGAAAATACGAGAGAATGGACAACAAGCTTTAACTCTTAAAAGTTTGGGTCGGATGTGGCAAACTTTGTTTAGAGAATCCCAACACACTCCATTGGATTGTGTGGTGCAGATGTTAGAGTATGTGGAATCTGGGAATATTCAAACTCTGGCGCAATTGCTATCGCATTTACAAGAAATAGCAGAAGAATGTCATCAGGAACAACCAACTTCATCACCTGTCTTGGCACTAGGTGATGATACAAAAAATAAAAGTGATGAAGCCCTAACTCTAGTTTTATCCATGCAGCTAAGTAGCGTGGAATATGCAGCAGCTACTGATGTGGGTCGTCAACGTGATCATAATGAGGACTATTTTGGTGTTGATAGTCAAGTTCACAAGATAGAGTTACCAGGAAATAGTCAAGTTACAACACAAGGTTTATATATTCTTTGTGATGGTATGGGTGGTCATGCTGGAGGTGAAATAGCTAGTCAATTAGCGGTAAATACTATCCGTCAATACTTTCAAGAAACTTGGGTAGATACAGAATTGCCTCGCAAGGAGTCTATTCTTCACGCAGTTTATCTGGCTAATCAGGCTATTTATGAGCTTAATCAAAAAGAAGCTCGTTCTGGTATTGGTCGCATGGGTACTACTTTGGTCATGCTACTAATTCAAGATAATCAAGCGGCAATTGCTCATGTGGGAGATAGTCGTCTTTATTGGCTGACTCGCAAGCAAGGACTAGAACAAATAACTATAGACCATGAAGTTGGTCAACGAGAAATTGCTAGGGGTATAGAACCTAGTATTGCCTATGGACGTGCAGATGCTTATCAACTTACCCAAGCTTTGGGTCCACGCAACGAAGATTCTGTCTATCCTGATGTGATGTTGTTTGATATCAATAAAGATATGCTTCTAGTATTGGTATCAGATGGTTTATCAGATAATGACTGCTTAGAAACTCATTGGCAAACCCATCTCCAACCCTTATTAAGTTCTTCTAGTAATTTAGTCACAGGGGTTCAAAATTTAATTGAATTGGGTAATGAACACAATGGTCATGACAATATTACAGCTATACTGGTGCGAGTAAAAGTCCGACCATCTCAGCAAAGTTGCTTCTAAAATTAGTTTTTTGATCTTAAATTTTAGGTTGTATTGTGATTACTTTGACCCTATTAGAAAAAAGCACAAAAACACCGCTGAAACAGTGGTGCTTTGAGGGTTCTACCGTCGTTCGTATTGGTCGCGCGGTAGATAATCACGTTGTTTTGGCTGACAATTTAGTTTCTCGGTATCATTTAGAACTGAAATTAGTTACTAATGCTGGAGGGGATGATTGGGAGTTAATTAGTCATGGAACTAATGGCACTTTCCTTAATGGCTTTTTGGTTACTAAATCTATTGTTGCTGATAATTCTTTGCTGCAATTAGCTCAGGGTGGTCCTGTACTCAAGGTACAAGTTCAGGAATTATCTCCTCTACTTATCCCAGCTTCAGGTTCAGGAAATGGAGAAATTAATCAAAAGATAATTCCAGAATATTCCAGTGCTGGTTGTACTCACGAAGGGAATCATCCTCAAAATGTGTTTTGTGTTCACTGTGGTCAACCAATTTTGGTGCAAAAGACTATTCGTCATTATCAGGTATTACGCACTTTGGGAAAGGGTGGTATGGGTACTACCTATTTAGCTTGGGATGGTGTTGGTGAAATTACTGGTGTACCACAATTACTGGTAATTAAGCAGATGAATGCTGATATGGTGAAAATTCCCAAAGCTCAAGAGTTATTCATCCGAGAGGCTAGTATTCTCAAGCATCTTAATCATGGGGGAGTTCCCAAGTATTATGATTTCTTCGTGGAAGATGGTAAAAAATACTTGGCTATGGAGTTAATTCATGGACAAGATTTAGACAAACGGATTCGCTTAACTGGACCTGTAACTCCGAAGCAAGCGATCGCTTGGATGATCCAAACTTGTGATATTTTAGATTATCTTCATCACCAACAAACGCCATTAATTCACCGGGATATTAAGCCGGCTAATTTGATGGTGCGAAGTGGTAATAATAGTATTGTTGTATTGGATTTTGGTGCTGTTAAGGAAATTGGCACAAAACCAGGGACAAGAATCGGCGCTGAGGGTTTTTGCGCTCCTGAACAGGAACGGGGACAACCGCTTACCCAATCTGATTTGTATGCTATTGGTCCGACGTTAATTTTTTTATTAACTGGGGAAAATCCTTTAAAATTTTATCGGCAAAGGGGGCGTAATTTTCGCTTTGAGGTTAAAGGGATACCAACCATTAATGATAAATTAAGACAGGTAATTGATTGTGTGACAGAACCTTTACCACGCGATCGCTATCATACTGCAAAGGAGTTGGCTCAGGCATTAATATCAATCAGTAGTTAGCAAAATCTGGTTAGCGGTTAGGTTCAATTCGGGAAAAGTGCGGGAAATTATTGGCTCATTGTCTCTAAAATGGTTAATTTCATACTCATCACCAATTAGAGAACAAATTGATATGGTAGGTTGTTTTGGTTCACCCACGAATTTACCAGCACCAAAGGGTTGATAATCAACAATCCAATATTCTTTAATTCCCATTTCTTCATAATCACTATATTTTCTATAGTAATCAACTCGCCAATTGCTACTCACCACTTCGATGATTAATGGCACAGAATCACCTTGAGTTACTGTTGCTTTTTTTTCCCAAAGCGGTTCATTGACTAGATTTGTGGAATTTATCAACAAAACATCTGGACAATAGGCTGATTCCGTTGTTGGTGGTTTAACTAATGCCTGTTTGGGAATAAAATAGGGAAGATTTAAGCGGCGGCACTCTATAGCCAATTCTATAGTTAAAACCCCGGTTCTGCTTTCGTGTTTTCCTAATGGTGGATTCATCTCAATAATTTCCCCATCATGCAGTTCATAAAATCCGCCTTCTGGTTTCCATTTAATAAACTCTTCAAAGGTTACTAACTGGGTTTTAGGTAAGGTTTGAACCATAATTTACCTACCTTAATAAAAATTCTTGAGTGTGTGTTTGGACGGGGAATTTTAGATTTTAGATTTTAGATTTTAGATTTTAGATTTTAGATTTTAGATTAAAAAATTTGGTATCAGTCTCCGTCCTCTACTGATGGAAAAATACTCGCTGCGCTGCGTACGCTTCGCTAACGTCAATTCTAAATCCAAAATTTTCCAGCCCTACACTTGAGGGTGGAGTCAATCCAAAATCGTTCGACTGAGCGAAGTCGAAGTCCAAAATCGTCAATCCAAAATCGGGTGACGAAGAAATTGCACCCACCATAAAAACAAGGATAAAGTTCTATCATTGCTGGAGGTAGGTGTATCTACGTCAAATCTATCCTAGATATAGCCAATCTAATTTAGATGTTTAATCGTCGTCCCACTTTTCTACCGCTAATAAATCGCCAATTGGATCTTGGGTGCTAAATCCAAAGTCCAGCAACTCCTGTTTCCAATGTTGCCAATCATCGCCATAGAGTAAGGCAATCTTCCAAATCCTATCATTGGGTTTGATAATATTGGATTCTACGAGTGATTGCACGTTGCGCTGCAATTTCACCATTGGGTGAATTACTTGCTGAATCATAAACTCGGTGTATTTCAGATTTTTGTGTGTAAATTCTTGATCAAAACAGCCTTCCGCTTGCAATTATTACCTGCGCGTAGAGCAATTATAGTTTGGTAAAGCTAGTTCTAACTTCTTCACTATACCATAACTAACAAGAGTAAGATGCTTGGGAATTCGGTTTTGTACGGTAATTACCACTACTAGACGCTATTTATGCTGAACAGTCGTGGCAATATCCAGCCGACAAGGTTTTTAGGCTTGCGATCGCCATCATAACGCAACTGGAGAAAATTGACACTAATTTCTCAATTTTAATTGTGGGGTCAAATAAATGGGTGATAGGTAATGGGTAATAGGTAATGGGTAATAGGTTTTTGGACAATTTTACAGGAATATCCGGCAAGCGTAAAGCTCAGTGGCTTGGCTCCCTGAGAGTGTCAATTTTCATTCATTTCTTCTTCCTCCTGAACTCCTGATAGCGCAGCGTGGCGTTAGCCATACTCCTGAATGGGCGCAGGCCCTGCGCCCCTACCTCCTGACTCCTATCTCCCAATATCCTCATCCCAAAGTTCCGGGTTAGTTGTAATAAATTCACTCATCATTTGTTCACATTCATCTAAATTTAGATCTATGACTTCCACACCGTGAGATACCATAAACTCTCTAGCGCCAGGAAAAGTTTTGGATTCTCCAGCAATAACTTTTTTAATCCCAAATTGCACCACAGCACCGGCACACAAATAACAAGGCATTAACGTAGAGTAGAGTATTGTACCTCTGTAGTTACCAATTCTGCCCGCATTACGGAGACAATCAATCTCCGCATGAGTTACAGGATCACCATCTTGGACGCGCTTATTGTGTCCCTGTCCGACAATTTTACCATCCTTAACCAAAACAGAGCCAATGGGAATTCCCCCTTCTTGTCTACCTTGTTTAGCCTGGAAAATTGCAGCGTTCATAAATTCATCCATTTGTCAATACTCATGATATAAAAAAACAAATAATCTGGATAGTTGCCTGTGGAAAAACTGTGGAAAAACTATCCTAAATTTTCCCAAAATCATAATACTTCATGAAACCGATAAGTAATAAATTAAAGTTTTCCACAGTTTTGCGGCAAAAAATTGGATTTTGGCGGCAATTTTAAATATAAATTAATCATTTATTATATTTTTCTTAAAATTCGGACTTAATAGTGCAGATTTTAATGGGATAAGTTAGTTTTTTGGGTTGTGGAAAACATCAACGATATTAATTCTATTTTTGGTAGTAGCCATTTGGATGCGATCGCTCAATTGGTGTAAAGTTTGAATTAAACTCTGATCACTCTCCTTTAACTGGGTAATTTTCTCACAACTATACATCACCGTCGTATGATCTTTACCCCCAAACTCCTCCCCTATCTTGGGTAAACTCAAATTCGTAAGTTGTCGCATTAAATACATTCCTATTTGCCTAGCCCAACTTATTTCTCGACGACGGGAATTACCCTTCAAATCCTCAATAGAAACATTCAAAGCATCTGCAACTATATTTAAAATTATCTCAGGAGTAGTTTCTATTTTCTGACTAGGAGTGCCTAAAATCGGTGACAGATTTTCCACAGTCATAGGTAAACCCCAAATAGAAATATAAGCCAAAGCTCGAATTAACGCCCCCTCCAACTCACGGATATTAGAAGTACAATTAGAAGCGATGTATTCAACCACCTCTCGTGGTAAACGAATATTTTCATACTCAGCTTTTTTTTGCAGAATTGCCATTCTCGTCTCTAAATCAGGCATTTGCACATCAGCAATTAGCCCCATAGACGAATTTTCTGATCCCTTTTTTCGCGGCTTTTTTGGCAATAGAATCCCTTCTCAACAAAGAGAAAGAGTAGAAAGAGGTAGCGGTTCGGGATTTATCATTAATTCATCTGGGCAAATTTTAACTAATTCTCATGTTGTCGACGGTGCTGATTCGGTAACAGTTACCCTGAAAGATGGACGAACTTTTAAAGGTAAAGTATTAGGTGAAGATGCGGTAACAGATGTGGCAGTAATTCAAATTGATGCCAATAATTTACCCAGTCTAGCTTTAGGTAAATCTGATACTTTGCAACCCGGAGAAGCAGTTATCGCTATTGGTAATCCCTTGGGTTTAAATAATACTGTTACCTCTGGAATTATCAGTGCCACAGATCGTTCTAGTAGTGATATTGGCGCTAGTGATAAGCGTGTTGATTATCTGCAAACTGATGCAGCAATTAATCCTGGTAATTCTGGTGGACCATTACTAAATGCTCGTGGTGAAGTCATTGGCATGAATACAGCAATTATTCAAGGCGCTCAAGGTTTAGGTTTTGCGATTCCTATTAATACTGCCCAAAAAATTGCCGAAGAACTAATTGCTAAAGGTAGAGTTGATCATCCCTATTTGGGCATACAAATGGTAACATTAACGCCAGAAATTAAGGAAAAAATCATTGCTCGATTTGGAGAGAAAATAAATTTATCTGCAAATCAAGGGATTCTATTAGTGAGGATTGTTCCTAACTCACCCGCAGCCACTGCTGGATTACGTCCAGGAGATGTGATCAAAAGTATGAATAATCAACCCGTTTTGAAAGTTGATGAGGTGCAAAGAATAGTAGAAAATAGTCAAGTTGGTATTCCTTTACAAGTGCAAGTAGAGCGTAATGGCAAAATTTCTGAATTCTTAGTTAAACCTGCACCTTTACCAATTAACAAAGAAAATTGATATTTAGTAAGTTGTCCCGGATTTCCTGCCCAGATTCTCAAAACTGATAAAACTTGGCGTTGCTAATAGCCCAGATGGCGATCGCCATATTATAAGGGAAATGCCGAAATTTTTATCCTCAAAACGGTTGGGACATGGACTTTTATAAAATCACGAAAAACCTAGATTTGTAGGGGTAAAGCAAGAGCTTCATTGGTGTCAACTTAAGCTCAAATCCTGATGATATCTCGTTCCCAGTCTCTGACTGGGAATGCTATTACAGAGGCTCTGCCTCTGTTTTCATAGAAGGCAGAGCCTTCTAGAATTCATTCCCATACAGAGTATGGGAACGAGAAAGGGTGAAACTGATATTTTACAAGGCTTTCACGTTAAGTTGACACCAATGAAGCTCTTGCTTTACCCCTACCCGCTTAAATAAAATAATTAAGCCGTGTTGAGTATAATTCACGTGATTTTTGTGTTTATTCTTCATTTCTCATAGCTTTCTTAATCAGATTTAAGCCAGTTTTCTACTTTTAAATTAGGAACGCGAGAAAATTCACGAACATTGGCAGTAACGAGAGTTAGATTTAGAGTGAACGCTTGCACAGCAATCAATAAATCATTACTACCAATGGGCGTTCCTTGACGTTCTAAATGTGTGCGAATTGTGGCATAATTATGATCTACATCCGCCATTAATGGCAATACAGGAATAATGCTAAAAGCTAGTTCAATTCTTTGTTTTAATCGGAATGAATTACTTTTTTCCGCGCCAAATCGTAATTCACAAGCTACAATAAGTAGGTGAACACAATAAAACCAAACTGTGTAAAGAAACGTAAAATCGCCCAAACCCTCTTCACTCTTGCCTCTTGCCTCTTGCCTTTTGCCTTGCCATAACGACAATTTTCAACGCCAACCTACTTAGTACTGGTACAAATTTTTTCTTCACCAACATCTTGAATTTGAGAAAAAATTCTCCCTGTTGGGTGTTTAATAAAATCAGAGAGTATATTAGTGTCGAGTAAGTAAGAATAAGACATTTTTACAGTTCAATATTATCTAGGGGTAATAATCCTTCATCAACATTGGGAAAATCTTCTTCAATATCATCTAAGGTGGCAAAAATTTCCAGGAGGGATTTTTTTTGATAGGGTTCTATGATCAGTTTTCCGTCTTCTTGTCGGATAATTACTTCTGTTGTTGATAGGTTTAATTCTTGAGGAATTGTTAAGGTTTGGGTGTTACCTGCTTGAATAAGTTGGACATGATATTCTGTACTCATTGTCATGATCCTTTTTTGTGGTTTTATGGGATTAGGAAATAGCAACTTGACATCTACTGGCGTAAGCCATATTTCCCGGCTAATAGGTAAAGTTTACAATGGTTTTAGCTTTATTTAGCAAGCCCTAATTATTTCACAGAAAAGAGCGAACGGCACGGAAGCCACTTCTTGTCTCGCTTTTTTTAATGCGTAAAGTAACACCTTACGGCATTCATGACGGTGCGAGGTAGAAGGCGACGCAATCGGAGGGCGATCGCACATCATCAATGATATAATCACTATCACTTCAAAAAGCGGTGATCTATTTAAATTGAAATAAAACTGTCTGATAGCGAAGCGTGGCGCAAGCCATATCAGGATGTCCACCGATTAAAGGATGAACAGGATGGAAACAGGAATTAAAAAAAATAGATTTGAAACATAATGAATAAATTAGCACCAATCATTAAATTAGGTAATCCGATATTACGACAAAAAGCTGCTGCGGTTGAGAATATTCAAAATCAAGAAATTCAAAACCTCATTGATGAATTAATTACCTCAGTTGCTCAAGCTAATGGGGTGGGAATTGCTGCACCACAAATAGCAGCATCATACCGTTTATTTATCGTTGCTTCCCGTCCTAATGCCAGATATCCCCATGCGCCAGAAATGCAAGCAACAGCAATGATCAATCCCCGAATTGTTGCCAATTCTTCAGAAGTGGTTAAAGATTGGGAAGGTTGTTTAAGTGTTCCTGGAATTAGGGGTTTAGTTCCTAGATATCAAACAATTGAAGTTGAATATACAGACCGTTATGGCAATTTACAAAAACAAGAATTAACTGATTTTGTTGCCCGAATTTTTCAACATGAGTATGATCATCTCGAAGGATTAGTATTTTTAGATCGGGTAGAAAACAATCAGGATTTAATTAGTGAGGAAGAATATCAGAAATCGGTGATTGGTAAAAATGAGTGATCCACAGATCCCCGACTTCTTAGAGAAGTCGGGGATCTAAATTCTCGGTGATATTTTACCAACCTAATTTTTCTAAAATGGGTTTTGTGGATACTATATGTCTGTCTAAACCAAGTTCTTTGGGACTGACACCTAAAGCTAAAGCAATCAATTGGGGTAGGTGTAAGATTGGTAAACCTAATTTTTGACCAATTACCTTTTCTACCTCTGGTTGACGAGAATCTAAATTTAAATGACACAGAGGACATGGTGTGACAATACAATCAGCACCATTCGCTAAAGCTTCTTGGATATGATTTCCCGCCATTTGGAAAGATTCGGTTGTCGCGTAGCTGGATAAAGGCCAACCACAGCATTGAGTTCTGCCACGATAATATACAGGTGTCGCCCCTACTGCCCGAAATACATTTTCCATTGCTTCCGGTGCAAAAGGATCATCATAGGGCATGGATTTTTGAGCGCGGAGTAGATAACAACCATAGAAAGCTGCACATTTTAATCCGCTTAATTTTTTGGTGACTCGCTGGGTAATTTCTTCTAAACCATAATCTGCGACTAAAGCATAAAGAAGATGTTTAACTTCTGTACTCCCCCGATAGGGTGAACAGCCTTCTTTTTGTAATAAGCCATTCACTTTGTTGAGATAGTCGGGATTTGTTGATTGACATTCTTTTAAACGTTCGTCAACATGACCAAGGACACCCTGACAAGTGCTGCAATGGGTGAGTAAAGGGAGATTTAATGATTCTGCTAAGGCGATATTTCTGGCATTAACGGTATCTTCTAGTAGTTGAGAATCTTCTTTAAATGTCCCTGAACCACAGCAAGAGGCTTTTTTCAGTTCAACGAGTTCAATACCCAAGGCTTGGGTGAGAGATTGGGTTGATATATACAGTTCTCGACAAGCTCCTTGAGCTACACAGCCTGGATAATAAGCGTATTTTAGCGTCTTAGATAGCATAGAATTATATTAGGTTTAATGTTTTAGATGTAATGGGCATTTATTGGAAGTTAATTGGGTTATTCAACTCTCTATCTCTAGATTTTCAGGATCTCCCTAATATTTAATCCTCAGTTTTAATGATAGAACCTATACTCAGGTTCACTCTTTCCGATAAGATGTATATGCCCAAAAAAACTTTGTGCATTTAGAGCAAATCATAGCAACTTGTTAAGGACTTTTATTTATGAGCCAAACAGAAACTTTTGAAAGAGTTAAAGCAATTGTCGCTGAACAACTCAGTGTAGAGGCTGAAAAGATTGGACCGCAATCTGTTTTCATGGAGGATCTAGGTGCTGATTCTTTGGATACTGTTGAACTAGTTATGGCTTTGGAAGAAGAATTTGAGATAGAAATTCCTGATGAAGCTGCTGAAAAGATTGCATCTGTTCAAGACGCAGTAGACTACATCAACAGGCAAGTTGCTGCGTCAGCATAAACAAGCTATGAATCGGTATCGCGGGTTTAAAGAGAAATTTTGAAGGTACACAGATTAACTGGATAAACCCGCCGGTACATGAGTATTGAGTGTCTAAACTGTAAGTTTGACTGCGAGAAAAACCCCAAAAGTCATAATATTGAGCAAATAGTATACTCTTAGCTAAGGATACTTAACTCGGAACTCAGCACTCTTAATTGTTTCCCCCTGCTGCTTTTTCGCCATATTTAATGTAATCATGACAGACTATAAACGTAATCGCGTTGTTGTAACAGGTGTGGGTGCGATTACACCTATTGGTAACACATCTGCTGAATATTGGGAAGGATTATTAAGCGGACGCAATGGAATTGACTATATCACTGCTTTTGATGCGTCTAAACATAGTTGCCGCATTGCGGGTGAAGTTAAAAACTTTGATCCAGAGAGTTATTTAGAACGCAAAGAAGCCAAGCGGATGGATCGGTTTGCCCAATTGGGTGTATCGGCAGCTATTCAAGCTGTAGCAGATGCAGGTTTGGTGATTAATGATCTCAATGCAGAACAAGTTGGTGTGATCATCGGTTCTGGTATTGGTGGAATTAAGGTATTAGAAGACCAACAAACCACTTACTTGAATCGCGGACCGGATCGTTGTAGTCCCTTCATGATTCCCATGATGATTGCCAATATGGCAGCAGGATTAACAGCAATTCATACGGGTGCAAAAGGTCCAAATTCATGTTCTGTAACGGCTTGTGCTGCTGGTTCTAATTCTATCGGCGATGCTTTTCGTCAAATTCAAGGCGGATATGCCCAGGCGATGATTTGCGGTGGTTGTGAGGCGGCAGTTACACCTTTGTCGGTGGCGGGGTTTGCGGCTGCTCGCGCTTTATCAACTCGCAATGATGATCCAGCCCATGCTTGTCGTCCTTTTGATCGGGATCGGGATGGCTTTGTTATGGGTGAGGGGGCAGGAATTTTAATTCTTGAAGAATTGGAACACGCCATTAGTCGTGGTGCAAAGATTTATGGGGAAATTGTCGGTTACGGGATGACCTGTGATGCTTATCACATGACTTCGCCTGTTCCCGGTGGTTTAGGTGCGGCTAGAGCAATTGAATTAGCTTTAAAAGATGGGGCGCTGACACCGGAAATGGTTAGTTATATCAATGCTCATGGAACTAGTACACAAGCTAATGATGTGAATGAAACTGCTGCTATTAAGAAAGCTTTGGGGGAGTATGCTTATAAGGTGGCGATTAGTTCGACTAAATCCATGACAGGACATTTGTTAGGTGGTTCTGGTGGGATTGAAGCTGTAGCGACAATTTTGGCGATCGCTCATAACAAAATTCCCCCCACCATCAATATCGAAAATCTTGATCCTGAATGTGACCTAGATTATGTTCCCCATACTAGCCGTGATCAGGTAGTCGAGGTGGCTTTATCTAATTCTTTTGGCTTTGGTGGTCATAATGTTACCCTGGCATTCAAGAAATTTACTCTCTAGTGATTTGCAAATAAAAAATATCCTATCGCTGTTAGGGCAGGGGGGCAGGGGAGTTGGGGGAGTTGGGGGAGTTGGGGGAGTTGGGGGAGTTGGGGGAGTTGGGGGAGTTGGGGGAGTTGGGGAGCAGGGGGAGTAGGGGAGAAATTTCTTCCTTCTGAACTCCTGAACTCCTGAACTCCTGATAGCGCAGCGTGGCGTTAGCCATACTCCTGAATGGGCGCAGGCCCTGCGCCCCTACCTCCTGAACTCCTGAACTCCTGATAGCGCAGCGTGGCGTTAGCCATACTCCTGAATGGGCGCAGGCCCTGCGCCCCTACCTCCTGAACTCCTACTGTAATTTTGTTACTGGTTGGCTTTTTAGAAGTGAACCTGTGGCAAGTATGATAGAGATCATCCTTTGCTGAACCGTTAGTATGGCTTATGCCACGCTTTGGGAACAGCAAGATCAAATTATTGGCTTTATTCATCACCAAAAACTCACAATATCCCCCTTGTCCATTGACAATTAGGAATGGGATGATGAGAAAAGTGGGATCACTTGATAATGAACCCAACCAGAACAAGCTAAAAAGAGTCCTAACCCGTCGTTAACAATAAGAGATTATGGCTGTTGCAACCCAATCCATCCAAGAACTTTGTATTAATTCGATCCGCTTTTTGGCTGTAGATGCCATAGAAAAATCTAAATCGGGACACCCTGGACTACCTATGGGCGCGGCTCCAATGGCTTTTGTGCTTTGGGATAGCTTCATGCGCTATAACCCCAAAAATCCTCAGTGGTTCAACCGCGATCGCTTTGTTTTATCCGCTGGTCATGGTTCAATGTTGCAGTATGCCCTACTGTACTTAACTGGCTACGATAGCGTTACCATAGACGACATCAAGCAATTTCGTCAATGGGGTGCTAAGACCCCAGGCCACCCCGAAAATTTTGTTACAGCCGGTGTAGAAGTTACCACAGGTCCTTTAGGTCAAGGAATTGCCAATGCAGTGGGTTTAGCAGTAGCAGAAGCACACCTAGCTGCTAAGTTCAACAAACCAGATGCTAAGATAGTTGATCATTATACTTATGTACTTCTGGGTGATGGTTGCAACATGGAAGGGATTTCCGGTGAAGCTGCTTCCATTGCTGGACACTGGGGATTAGGTAAACTGATTGCTCTTTATGACGACAACCACATCTCCATTGATGGTTCTACAGATGTAGCTTTCACCGAAGACGTTTCCAAACGCTTTGAATCTTACGGTTGGCACGTTCTCCACGTTAAAGACGGTAACACCGATTTAGCTGGAATTGCCAAAGCGATTGAAGCTGCAAAAGCCGTCACCGACAAACCCACCATGATTAAGGTGACAACCACCATTGGTTATGGTTCTCCTAACAAACAAGATACCGCTGGTATTCACGGTGCGGCTTTGGGTCCTGAAGAAACCATCGCTACCCGCAAAAACTTAGGTTGGGAATATGATGCCTTTGTAGTTCCTGAAGATGCTCTAAATCATGCTCGTAAAGCAGTAGAACGCGGTGCAGGTTACGAATCCGAATGGAATACAGTTTATGCTAACTACAAAGCTAAATACCCCCAAGAAGCAGCGGAATTTGACCGTTTCATTACTGGCAAATTACCAGACGGTTGGGACCAAGTATTACCTACCTACACACCCGAAGACAAAGCATTACCCACCCGCAAACACTCAGAAAACTGTCTCAACAAACTCGGGGCTGTTTTACCAGAATTAATTGGTGGTTCTGCTGACTTAACCCACTCCAACCTCACAGAACTCAAAGGTGCTGGGGATTTCCAAAAAGGACATTTCGCCAACCGTAACATCCACTTTGGGGTACGGGAACACGCAATGGGTGCAATCTGTAATGGTATGGCATTGCATAACTCAGGTTTGATTCCTTACGGTGCAACCTTCCTCATCTTTACAGATTATATGCGGGCTGCTATCCGTTTGGCTGCGCTCTCTGAAGCTGGTTCAATTTGGGTCATGACTCACGACTCCATTGGTCAAGGTGAAGATGGTCCTACTCACCAACCTATTGAAACCCTTGCTTCTTTGCGTGCCATTCCTGATTTAACCGTAATTCGTCCTGCTGACGGAAATGAAACCTCTGGTGGTTACAAAGTCGCAATTGAGAAGTCTAAAGCACACGCTTCCACTTTATTGGCGTTCACTCGTCAAAACGTTCCTAACTTGGCAGGTACATCCATTGCAGGTGTCGCTAAGGGTGGATATACAATTGTTGATTGCCAAGGTACACCAGATATCATCTTGATTGGTACTGGTTCAGAAGTCAGCCTCTGTGTAAGTGCAGCAGAAAAATTAACTGCGGTCGGTAAGAAGGTTCGTGTAGTTTCTATGCCTTCTTCTACCTTGTTCGATACACAAGATGCAGCTTACAAAGAATCTGTTCTACCAAAAGCTGTTACTAAGCGTCTATCAGTAGAAGCTGCTAGTAGCTTCGGTTGGCACAAATATACAGGTAGTGAAGGCGACACAGTAAGTATTGATACTTTTGGTGCTTCTGCTCCTGGTGGTATTTGTTTGGAGAAGTTTGGCTTCACTGTTGATAATGTTTTAGCTAAAGCCAAAGCATTGTTAGGTTAAACAGTAGAAGCCTCTCACTTACCCGATAGGGAGGTGACGAGATGAATACGCGTAAGTGACGAATTGCCCAACGAGCAAAATTAAGCGCAGCTTAATCAGTGTTGTTGGGCGATGTTAGCGCAAGCGGCACGAAGTGCGGAATGAACACTTTCTTGATTTTTTTTCAAATATTTGATATAATTTTCAACAGTAGGTGTAACTCAATTAAATGCACCAAAAGCAGCCTATCAAAAGAGTTAAAAATTATCTCAAAAAGTCCCTAGGGCATAGGGCTTTAAAGCTCGGTTAATGTCTTCATAGAAGAGTCGCCGAGAAGCCCACACTCACCTGAAAGGGAGTGTGTGGAGTATGTCACGTTAATCTTCACGGAATATTTTTTAATTTTGTTAGGTGGGCTGAATAGGCTCACCTTTTTTATTTTCCTTTGACACTCCTGTTTCTACCCCTCCCGACTAATTTCAACCGCCAAATTAATCGCTGCTTTCATACTTGTTGCGTCAGCAATGCCTTTGCCGGCAATATCAAAAGCTGTACCATGATCTGGGGAAGTCCGCACAAACGGTAAACCAATGGTAGTATTGACAGCCCGATCAAAAGCCATCAACTTCACGGGAATTAAACCTTGGTCGTGATAAAGTGCCAAGTAAGCATCAGCGGGATTTTTAACTGAAGAATTACCATACCAAGCCATACCCGGTTTCACCCACATTGTATCTGGGGGGATAGGTCCTTCTAGCTGTAAATGGGGGCGTTTTTGGCGTTCTGACTCCAGCCAGGGAATTAACCAATCTATTTCTTCCGTTCCTAGTTGTCCCATTTCACCGCTGTGGGGATTTAACCCGGCGATCGCAATTCTCCCATTTTTAATCCCCAAATCATTTTCTAAATACTCCACTAGCAAATCTAATTTCTGTGTCAACAACTGCGGTGTTAATGCCTCAGCTACTTGACGTAAAGGAATATGTGTGGTAGCAAGTAAAGCCCGCAGAGTCCAACCAGTAAAAGGCGATCGCCCCACAAACAACATCCCGAAACGCTCCACACCAGCCCTTGCGGCTAAAAGTTCCGTTTGTCCTGGATAATTGTAACCAGCAGCCTTCCAAGCAGATTTAGCGATAGGTCCGGTAACAATTCCATCAAACTCACCCGCCAAAGTTTGAGATATAGCATATTCCATATAAGCAAAACTCGCCGCACCACTAGCTGCATTCCCCACACCAGTAATAATTTCACCAGCACTAGGCACATCAACTACAGACAAATTAGCAGGATTTACCAAAAAGAGGGAATTATCAATATTTTTACTGATATTTTCATAAACTTGAGTTAATAAAATTTTATTCCCCACCACCACCACATCACAATTCTGAGTAACTTCAGGATCAGCCAAAGCCTTCAAAATTACCTCAGAACCAATACCCGCCGGATCTCCCACTGTCAGCACCAAACGCGGACGTTTATCTTGATTAATCATGATCTTGTATCCCTGCCCATCGTCGTCTATCCCCGAATATCATCCCTAAATTGGTTTAGAATTATTGATAGAGGTTTAATCTCAATAATTCTGATAGACCCAGTTTATCTGAATCCTCAAAGTTGAAAATAAGATTTGAGCCTTCAAATCAAATTCAGCGGTCTGAAAAACAGGAAACATAAATCAACAATCCACAAAGGAGCATTACAGCAAATGGGCAGCGAAATATTAAATGCAGCTATGCTATCTTTCGGTCTAATCTTCGTAGGTTGGGCGATCGGTGCTTTGTTACTCAAAATTCAAGGCGCAGAAGAGTAGAGGGGTAGTAGGGGAGTAGGGGAAGTAGGGGAAGTAAGGGAAGTAGGGGAAGTAGGGGAAAAAATTAATTCTTCATCCTGACTCGGTGACTCCTGACTCGGTGACTCCTGACTCGGTGACTCGGTGACTCCTGACTCGGTGACTCCTGAACTCCTGAACTCCTGAACTCCTGAACTCCTGAACTCCTAAATCTTTTATTAAAATGATGTAAATTTTTATTTACATAACTAATTCTGTTAAGATTCTTCTCATAAACAATAAGATATATAACCAACCCCATGACATTATTAATAGTTGGTGCAACTGGCACTCTGGGAAGACAAGTAGCCCGTCGCGCAATTGATGAAGGATACAAAGTCCGCTGTCTCGTTCGGAGTCCTAAAAAAGCAGCTTTTTTGAAAGAATGGGGTGCAGAACTGGTACGAGGAAACTTGTGCAATCCGCAAACCCTGACGGAAGCATTGACGGGAGTAACAGCAGTTATTGATGCCGCTACGTCTCGTGCTACAGATTCTTTAACTATTAAAGAGGTAGATTGGGATGGAAAAGTAGCATTAATTCAAGCAGCCAAAGCCGCTGGTGTAGAAAGATTCATCTTCTTTTCCATTCTCGATGCTGATAAATATCCCAATGTACCGCTGATGGAAATTAAGGGATGTACAGAAGCATACTTAGTAGAATCCGGTTTAAACTACACAATTTTACGTTTAGCTGGATTTATGCAAGGATTAATTGGTCAATACGGCATACCTATTTTAGAAAAACAACCAGTATGGGTGACAGGAACATCCTCACCCATTGGCTACATGGATACTCAAGATATTGCTAAATTTGCAGTGCGGGCTTTGACAGTACCAGAAACAGAAAAGCAAGCTTTCCCAGTCGTGGGAACTCGTGCTTGGAGTGCCGAGGAAATTATTAATCTTTGCGAGCGCTTGTCTGATAGAGATGCAAAAGTTACACGAATGCCCATTGGATTATTACGGGCTGTACGGAGTTTACTGCGGTGCTTTCAATGGGGATGGAATGTTGCTGATAGATTAGCTTTTACGGAAGTTTTAGCTAGTGGAAGAGCTTTAAACGCAGAAAATATGGACGAAGTATATACTATTTTTGGTTTAGACAAACAACAAACTACCACACTGGAAGTATATCTACAAGAATATTTCAGCCGGATTATGAACAAGCTGAAACAGTTAGATTACGAGAAAGCTAAAAGCAAAAAGCTCAAAAGTAAAAAGACTCCCTTTAAAGAATCTTCTAAAGCCAATAGTCAATAAATATGAGACTTATGGTTACATTAGTCCAAAATGTGTAACTATGAGATACATAAAAAACAGCCCTTAGACTTGGATATTTGAGTGTGCCGAAAGCAGGCATTATCTATAACGACGTTAAACCGATAGCGAGTAGTGTCGCTATTGAACTAAAAGACAAACTTACCGCTGCTGGTTGGGATGTGTACATCACAGCTAGTATCGGTGGGATATTGGGCTATTCTCAACCAGATAGTCCTGTCTTTCACACCCCCATTGAAGGTCTTACGCCCCCTGGCTTTGACTCAGATATGAAATTTACTGTGGTGTTAGGAGGTGATGGAACTGTATTAGCAGCATCACGCCTGGTAGCCCCCTCTGGTATCCCCATGCTGACAGTAAATACTGGTCACATGGGATTTCTGACGGAAATTTATCTTAACCAATTGCCCCAAGCCTTAGAACAGGCAATGGCGGGTGCATATCAGGTTGAAGATAGAGCTATGCTCACCGTTAAAGTTATGCGGGGAGATACGGTGAAGTGGGAAGCCCTCTGTTTAAATGAAATGGTGCTACATCGAGAACCTTTAACTTGTATGTGCCATTTTGAAATTGCGGTGGGACGACATTCACCTGTGGATATTGCGGCTGACGGAATTATTGTTTCTACTCCCACTGGTTCAACGGCTTATTCTTTAAGTGCAGGTGGTCCAGTAATTACTCCCGGTGTGCCTGTATTGCAGTTAGTACCTATTTGTCCTCATTCTCTGGCTTCTAGGGCCTTGGTGTTTCCCGATAGCGAACCAGTCAATATCTATCCTGTGAATATTCCCCGGTTGGTGATGGTGGTAGATGGCAATGGTGGATGTTATGTTTTACCAGAGGATCGAGTATATTTGGAGCGATCGCCCTACAGCGCCCGATTTATTCGCTTACAATCTCCAGAATTTTTCCGTGTTTTACGGGAAAAACTCGGTTGGGGTTTACCACATATTGCTAAACCCAATTCTGTAGAATTACCTTAATTGTTAGTTGTTAGTTAGTGTAATCTTGGGCGGTAAATGCCAAAAAACGATAATTTTCAGATCCCCGACTTCTTTAAGAAGTCGGGGATCTAGGTCTTGATCAAATACACACGCTTAATGTAAGCTCTACGTATCTAATCATCATCCAGGACATGAATATCAAGCCAATGCGGTTTCTCGTTGTAGAAGATCATCCAGAAGTAGCGCAAAATAATTGTGATTTTTTGAAAAAATTCGATTCTTCTGCTATTTGTAGCATCGCTTCTACTCCCCAAGAAGCAATACAACGTCTGAAAATAGAAACACCAGATTTAATTGTCCTTGATTTACAATTTGCTTCACCATCTGGCTCTCAATCGGCTAAATCTTCTTTAGAATTATTAGAGTTAATTATTGATACTTATACCTCTTTGAATATTCTCATCTATAGCAGTGAACCAGCTTGGATGATCAAATTTGTCAAATCTATTAATCATCACTGCGGTGGGTTTGTGGTGGTAAATAAGATGGAACGACGCAAATATTTTTTAGCAGGAGTTGAAAGTGCGCTGAATGGAGAATTGAAACTGCCTAGAGAATTACGTCAAGAATTAAACTTGAATGAGAAAGAGTTGGAAGTTCTTTCCCTGTTTGGACAAATTGCCAAGTTCCGGCTTTTGTTTCTACAGTTCCATTGATATCTGTAGTGTTATTTAGCTGAAATGGTGGTTCATTTTTTGATGGACCAGAGAGAAACTGCACGTTGTTGTCTGTAATCTCCAATTTTAACCCAACTGTGCCACCTTCACCAGTACCACTGACAATTTTACCTGTTCCTGACCAAATTTGTTGAGCTAAAGCGGGTGTACTGAGTCCCCACAGTAAGGACGCTGTGAGGATGATATGCAGTGTTTGGATAGGTAATTTCATAATTGCTGTCTGAACAGGTGGAGAAATGATGTTCTCACACTTATCAGATTTGGGTTTTTAGATGGGTTCGGATGTTCGCAATTTTATTTGCGGGAGTTCGCACATTTTTCTGCGGGGATACACATTGATTTTTTTGGTGGGGAAAAATACTATCGGTGAAAGCAACAAATTAGCCATCAAAGAAGGATTTATTCAAATGCGTAAGATTGCCTGTGCTGCTGTTTTGACTACTTTCAGCACTCTGCTAGGATTTGTACCACTGACTGTCAATGCTCAACAAATTCCAACTAATTCGGTTGTTATCTGTAGCAGCATACCTGGTGGTGGTAAAGCAAGCTTTAAACTTAACGGTAAGGTGCAATATTTAAGTTCTCGTCAATGTGGTACTTATTCTGGTGCTTCTACTTTTCTTTTTTATACTGAATATGGACGTAATCCTCGGTATGTACTTGAGCGTCAACTAGCAGGTGGAGGACAGTATGATTTTCAGAAAACTAAATCGGGAGACTTAAATGTGGTCCAGTTCCGTTTATTCGGAAGTAGATTATTGCTTGACTAGCTTATTTCATGTTATGCAATCGCACTTTTGATCGCACTTTCTTCAGATCCCCGACTTCTTAAAGAAGTCGGGGATCTAGTTTCTAGTTTCTAACTTTTGATAACAGGATGATTTTAGGCGATCGCTCTTTGATAATAGGATGATTTTGGGCGATCGCTCTTTCATAATAGGATGATTTTGGGCGATCGCTCTTTCATAATAGGATGATTTTAGGCGATCGCTCTTTCGATAAAAGGATGATTTAGGCGATCGCTCTTTTGGGAATAGGATGATTTTAGGCGATCCTAGTATTGAGATCCCCGACTTCTCTAAGAAGTCGGGGATCTAGTTTATTACGTGAATAAAAGCGATATCTATTCCAGCAATATAACCCTATCACCAAACTTAGCCGCCAGTTTCCGGTCATAAGTCAGCACCTGAGTATCACATTGAATTGCTGCTGCCACGAATAATGTATCGTAGAAAGAATGACTTGCCTCGACTGCCAGTGTTAGAGCAACATCTCGAATTTGAGAACTAGAAATCATGATATCAACCAATGCCTCAGCATCTTGCATTGCATCTAATCCCATTTGCAACGGTAATTCTCTAAATTGTATCCATTGCCAAA
>NZ_VILC01000090.1:0-17287 GCF_009712065.1 Aphanizomenon sp. UHCC 0183
CCCCTTGTTTTATATGGAATTCAAGACTGTAATTAAGCAAAGAGATTGGCTATTGCTAATTGAGGATCTGGTTGTTTTACCAAGGATTCACCAATCAGTACAGCGGATGCACCTGCTTTTTTAACTATACTTAAATCCTCTGGGTGATGCAATCCTGATTCGCTGACTACAAGAATGTTTTTTGCTCGTAACTGTTCACCTCTAGCTGTGAGTAATTGACAAGTTGTTTGTAAATCAACAGAAAAATCTTCTAAATTGCGATTATTAATGCCAATTAAAGAAACACCATCTAAAGCTAAAACTCGATCTAGTTCTTCTAAATTATGCACTTCTATTAAAGTTGCCATTTTCAGGTTATGAGCAATTTTGATAAAGTATTGCAAATCTTGATCATTAAGGATGGCTGCTATTAATAAAACTGCGTCTGCTCCATGAATTCGCGCCCAATACATTTGGTAAGGATAGATAATAAAATCCTTGCACAGCAAAGGTAAATCTACTGCTGAACGGACTAAGGATAGATTTTCAAAACTACCTTGGAAAAATTTAACATCTGTGAGAACAGAAAGACAACTAGCTCCACCTTTTTGATAAGATTGAGCGATCGCTACTGGGTCAAAATCCTCCCTAAATACCCCTTTACTGGGAGAAGCTTTTTTAACTTCAGCAATTAAAGCCGGATGAGTTTTACCTTGACGTAAAGCAGCCACAAAATCACGAGTTGGTGGTGCTGATAGGGCTTGTGTTTGCAATTCTCGCAAAGGTAGCCTTTCTCGCATTTGCTCAACTTCTGTTTCTTTCTGCCAGACAATTTCTTCTAAAATATTATTTGGCGCAGCCCCTTCTATAGCAGATCGATATTGAAGTATAGAAATATTAATAACTGTGCTAGGTGAACGACGACGGATTTGCATATTGTTTAAGGAGTTCAGAAGGTAGGGGCGCAGGGCCTGCGCCCTTTGTCAGGAGTCAGGAGTCACCGAGTCAGGAGTTCAGAAAGAAGAATGAAGAAGAAAGAAAATTTTTCTCTTCCCCATTACCTATCACCTGTAACTCCTTAATTCTTCTATTAACTAACCAATGCCCGTTTATAAGCTTCATCTAAAACTTCTGAAAGCGTTGGATGAGCGTGAACTAGGTAAGCAAGAGTTTGGATAGATTGACGACTGGCAATAGCGGCGGCGGCTTCATGAATTAGATCTGAGGCGTGGGGACCAAAGATATGTACACCTAAAACCTCGCCAGTATCTTTACGATAAATTACCTTCGTCATTCCATCAGTATCATTTTCCGCCAAAGCCTTGGAATTACCTTTAAAGTAACTCTTACTGGTGGCGACTTCAAAACCTTCAGTTAAACCCAAAGCATGGGCGGCTGTTTCAGTCAAGCCCACATAGCTAACTTCTGGATGGGTAAAAGCGGCGGCGGGAATGCTGCGGTAGTCAACAGTTTTGTGACGACCCATCATATTTTCTACAGCAATAATACCTTGAGCCGATGCTGTATGAGCCAACATCATTTTGCCAGTAGCATCACCAATAGCCCAGAGATGGGGGATAACCTCCCCGTCCGATAATACCGCCATATTATCATTTACAGGAATAAAATTACGGCGATCAAGAGCGACTCCCACAGAATCTAACCCAAGATTTTGCGTAGCTGGAACGCGACCGGTAGCGACCAAACAAGCATCAACTTCAAGAACTTCTAAATCTTCCTTAGTTTCAAAGTCAGCCAACTCAATGATTACTGGTGAACCAGGAATAATTTTTTTAGCGTAGATACCGACCTTAGTTTCAATATCACGGGGGTTAATTAAGACCCGTTCTGCCAGTTTAGCAATGTCTCGATCAAATCCTGGCATTAACTCACTCAGGGCTTCAATTAAGGTGATTTCACAACCTAAAGCCGAGTAAACATCAGAAAATTCTAAGCCAATGTAACCGCTACCAATAATCGCCACCCACTTGGGTAGAGTTTCTAATTTAACGCCTTGGTCACTGGTAAATACGGTTTTGCCGTCTACTTCAATTCCGGGAGGAACGAAGGGAACAGAACCAGGCGAAAGGATAATATCTTGGGCTGTGATGGTTTTCTCACCTTTGTCTGTGGTGATGGTAACTTTTTGTGTACCAGACACCTTACCCCAACCCCGAATAATCTCCACTCCCAAGCGCTTGAGACTGTTGGTTAAGTCCCCTTGAATTTTGGCAACGAGATTGTTAGCATGATCAGCGATCGCTTGTCGTTCAAACTCCACATTACCAATTTGAATTCCCAAAGACTTGAGATGATGGGCATTACGTAATTCCCTCACCTTTCCTGAAGCCGCCAGTAATGCCTTAGAAGGAATACAACCCCTGTTTACACAAGTTCCTCCCATATCTCCAGCTTCAATAATCGCCGTTTTCAGACCGCAACTGATAGCGTGTAAAGCAGCACCATGTCCGCCCACACCAGCGCCGATAATCACTAAATCGTAATCAAATCCAGGACTCACTTTTATTTCCCCGTTATCTTCGCCTATTATCAACTTAACTTTTTTGTGTAACTTTCTCAAATTAACAAAAAATAACGGAGAAGCTCTTGTGTCTCCCCGTTATTTTTTGTGAGTGTTTAATTAGAGTAAGCCACAAAATAAATGATCCTGTTTTGTCATGCTGAGTGCAGCGTTCGCGGAGCGTGGCGTTAGCCATAGCGAAACATCTCAAGAGATTCTTCACTACACTTCGTTTCGTAACGCCTCTGGCACGCTGCGCTAACAGAATGACATTGGGCATTTCTTTTTGTGGAGTTCTCTTAGAGGGTGTTTGAAAAGTTATGGTTGATGTATCAAATATTTTTTACCCCACCCTAACCCTCCCCTTGTAAAGGGGAGGGAACTGGATTTTTATTGTTTCCCCCCTTTACAAGGGGAAAGGGGGGTAGCAATGTGATGAAAATTACGGAATACCACTTTTCAAACATCCTCTTAATTATGTTTGAGACTAGTAGTTCGTCAAATTTATTTTGACGGGTAATGATCGGAAAAAACTTCTGTTCTTCCCTCCCCTACCCCCGGTGCCTCTCTTCTCCCCCTGCTTGCCTTCACCCGTCATTTTCGGTTTGACAGACTACTAGTTGACCGCTGCTCTCAATTCTTTTAGCACCTTACCAATTTCCACAAAATCTTGGTTTTCTGAAAGCTGTTGCAAAGTCACCGGACTGCTTTCTTGGATAATTTGGTTGTAGGTGTTAATAGCATTATGCAAATCGTTAATATCTACCTCTACGCTTGCTAAAGTAGCATCAGCCGTTTGGGCAATAATTGGGCTAAATTTTAAAGCTTTAGTGCTGGCCACTAAATATTTTTTTGGTAACTGAACTGAACCGGAACTTTGTGTAGTAGGACGGGGAGCAGGGATGATTTTAATCAAGGTGAATACAAATCGTCCTGCCAATGCTGGACTAACACCAGCCTGCTTTAATATCTCCGTAAATCTATTCGATTCACCCCGTCTGATTGCTTCCGGCTGCCTGAAAGCTACAAAAACTTTACTATCTTCCTTGGTGAATATATTGATGGCGGCACGATTGAGGTTGTCTTGACGCTCTGCTGTAATCCTAAGTGAATTTCCTCGTGATGTGCGGACAATGGTAACAGGACTGCCACTTTGACCTCCGGCATTCCCCACACTAGGACTTGTATTACCAGAGCCAGTAGTGCCACCACCACTCATGCTCCCGCCAGTCCCCACACTAGGACTCGTATTATCATCGGGATTGGAATCAGTATAACCATTGGAGCCAGTAGTGCCACCACCACTTATGCTCCCACCAGTCCCCACACTAGGACTCGTATTAATTGGTCCAATGTTTCCACCACCACTCATACCACCTGCTGTACCCAGACTAGGCGAAGTTTGGGATTGGCTTGGTTGCTGCCAATTGATTGCCAGTAGGGGAGTGAGAGTGAGAGCCAGAATAAAAGTTCTGATTTTTAACATGGTGATTTTATCAGGATTGAAGTGTTTATTTAGGGTTGGCTGAATAAAGGTAGAAACAATAACAGATAAGGTGTTCAGACTTTTTCAACCAGATTTATTTGGGTAAGAAATTGAAACCATAGCCTATGCTGAGAACAAATACCGTACCGCCCAAGCTAGTATCTGTGAGATCTGCACCTACGGCATTAATTGTCAAGGGAATAGTAGATATAGGGACAAAAGAAGCTCCAACGTTGAAACCAACTCCACTCCAGCCCATACCCACACCGATTTGGGGATGAACTTGTACCCCAACTCCAGCAAATACACCCGTACTTGCATTACCTGTGCGAAAATCGCCACCACCGGCTCCTATGGAAAAGGAAATGGGCATTTTATTAACAGTATCGTTAGGCTTTAATAGGGAGTAACTTGTAACTACACCATAGGCACTGGAAGGTCTAACTGATTCCCCTTTAACGTGCTGTGCAAAAGACTTCCAGCCAGCAGCCGCAGCTATTTGAGTGTTGCCTTTAGCATAGACAATGCGGTTAGCTTTGAGGTCAAAAGTTCCGTTGTAGCCAAAATTTTTGATACTACCAATGTTGTAGCCAAGTTCTAGACCAACTAGTTTCCGGGCATCTCCTAACCCAAAACCCATACTGATACTCCCGTCTGGTTGAGTTCTAGCTTTACCAGTGGTTGCTGCGGATGCCCCTAGGAAAACGTCACCCCAGGTAGCTCCAAAGGCGCTTGGTGTAGCAAAGGTAAGCGAAGGAGAGTAAGTACGTTTGAGTGGAATTACTTTGACCAGAGGGTCAACTAGTAAATATTGGCGTAATTTATCAGTATTAAGTTGACGTTTATCATTTGGTACTGAAGTATCTGTTTGAGCAGTGATCCATGATTGTTTTTGATAAAGTAGAGGTTCAATCTTCCGCCCTGACTCTACGTTTTTCGCTAAGACATCTTGGAGATCCGGCAAGTTAGTCTTTAATTGAGCTTGATCAGTTATTAATTCTTTACTGCTATGGGTTTTAGGAGTTATTTCATTTGTTGCAGAAGCAGGGGTAACTGAAAGAGCGGTGATAGCCCATATATAGCTTAATAAAGTTGTATCTATGAACTTTAGCCAATTTGGGCGTAATAACATACATAAAAATTTTGCCCTTCTCAAAATTCTACTCCTCACGACGGTTATATGCGCCCGAATGTATATTAGAGTAATTCCCGAAAAACAGTAATGTACAGGATAAATTATGCTATTTTTATGAATTTTCTGTGAATTTATCAGGAGAATTATGAACTTATCATGAGAATGTCAAAAACCTTTTCAGGTTAAGTAGGTTGGCGTTGAAAATTGTCGTTGGGGCAAGGTAATAGGCAATAGGCAAGAGTAAAAGTTTTCCAGACTTGATATTACTGATAACTTCTTCTAAATCCTACTGATAGCGCAGCGTGGCGTTAGCCATACTCCCGAATGGGCGCAGTCCCTGCGCCCCCACCTCCTGATAGCGCACCGTGGCGTTAGCCATACTTCTAGCCCTCACAGATAACTTTTATGGCTTACGCTACGTTATCAGCAAACCCTATTTAATTTTTAATTGGGATATTCAAAAAACACCATTTGAGGGACTAATAAATCATGTGCTAATTTCCCGATTCCTAAAAAATTGGTTTCTGTTTCATAAACTCGTACAAAGTCGTCAATAACCAGATTGAGGGGAATTTTTTGACCTTGACACCATTTTTTAGCTGATTCTGGCGCTAGATTTACGGCTTTGAGATGTTGTAATGGTGTGTCTGCGGATATAGGTTGAAATGTGCTGTTTTCGATTTCGGTGGCTAAGTCTGTAAAGCTGAGACTGGTTGGAAGTTGAAAACTGCTGCTTTGTGTGCGAATTAGGGCAGATAGAGTGCCACCTGTGTTGAGTATTGTACCTAAATCACGAGCGATCGCCCGAATATATGTTCCCGCTCCACAAGATATGGCTATATCTAATTCAGGAAAATCTCCGTCTCGCCAGTCTAACACCTGGATTTGGGCAATTTCGACTGTTCGCACCGGAACTTCGACTATTTCCCCTTTTCGGGCTAAATCATAGAGGCGTTTGCCGTCAACTTGAATGGCGCTGTAACTGGGGGGGATTTGCTCAATTTTACCGATAAACTGGGAAAGGGACGTTTTGATATTTTCTAAATCTAATCCTGGACAGGGTGCAGAGGTAATAATTTCCCCTTCTAAATCATCTGTAGTAGTTTGTATTCCTAGCCGGACAGTGGCTTGATAAGCCTTTTCTCCCGGTAAATATTGTAATAATCTGGTGGCTTTACCCAAGGCTATCGGTAATACTCCGGTAGCTTTGGGATCTAAAGTTCCTGCGTGTCCGACTCGTTTCATCTTCAGTAGTTTTCGGACTTTGGCTACGCAGTCATGAGAAGTCCAGTCAAGTGGTTTGTTTAAATTGAGAAAGCCTTGCACAAGTTTAGATTTTAGGGTTGAGATTTTTTATTTTCACACAAATAGGAGTTCAGAAATATCGCTAACGCCACGCTACGCTACCAAAAGGTAGGGGCGCAGGGCCTGCGCCCATTCGGGAGTATGGCTAATGCCACGCTGCGCTATCAGGAGTTCTTGAAGAAGTCGGGGATCTAAATTAAATGTAATAGAGAAACACCAATACCTAGCAGCCAAAATCCAAAATGGACGATAGTATGAGCAAGTTTCTTTTTAACAGGTTTGCTGTCTTGAAGATTACCTAAAATTGGTGCTAATTTGAGATGATCAAGGGACTGGACAAGGTTTAAACCCAGGGACTGACTAGAAATACTTTGAGCGTAGGCAGCATTCAGATAAGGCAGATATTCTGGTTTTCCGGCTATGTAAGTTTGAAAAAAGGGTAAACTTAACGCATTCATGTAATCATGGGCTTGGGAAGCATCACCTACCATATCTGTTGGTAATGCCATTTGTGTACTGTCAGGATTGCTATTACCAATGGTAGAAAAATGAGTACCACCAAGTAGCATAACTAAGTATTTTTCGGGATGAATAATCCAGGAAAAAGGGACAATTTGCTCATATAAAGTTGGGGCAACTGTGTCTTCACTACTACCGACAATCATGACTGGGGTATGAATTTGGCTTAACCCGGCTTGTCCGAAAATAGAACTGGTAATCGGATTAACAGCGATCGCCGCCTTGATTCTGGTATCTTGTAAATTGTAATCTTGTCCTGACTGGTTGGGCAATTCTAAAGCCCGACATTGCAACAATAAAGACATATTCCAAGTATTTCGCAATTTGTCAGGATGACAGTCTGCTTGTAGTTGGGAAAAGTTAATTTTTGCCCCCGCTAAAGCTAAGGCAGTATAACCTCCTAAAGACTGACCAAATACTCCCACTTGTTGTAAGTTTAGCCGCTGCTGAAATTGTGAATCTGACTCTAATTGATCTAAAATATATTTGATATCTAAAGGTCTATCTTTAAATTCATTAGGGTGTGTAACTTGATTACTATTACCATTTATTAAAGATTTTAATTGTTTAGCATCACTACTGGGATGATTGGGAATTACTACAGCAAACCCATGTTTAACTAAATGATCTGCTAAATAACGAAAGTTACTACTATCCAAACCTAAACCATGAGAAATCACAATCACAGGTACAGGATTTTGGCTATTAGGAATATATATTTCTGTAGTTAAATGCCGATTACGGACTACATCAAAGAACTTAATTATTTGTTTCTGGGTTGATAAAATTACTGGATTTGAAAATCTTGGTAATTGAGAAAAATTAGGATAAGAAATTTGATCAGCTTCTAATTTTGATGCTTGGATTAATGCGGAAATAGTTGTTTCCGTATCGTTGATCATTTTCTCTAACTCACCAGCAACTTTTAGGCTGGAAGCCACATCAATCTTAATATTATCTTGAGGATATTTGCGTAATAAATTTAATAAATTTAATCCTTCCGGTTCAGCAGCAGCAGCAATTAAAGCTGTACGTAATGACCAAGAAGTAAATTTTGAATAATCAGATTTAGGTTTAATTAACCCTGCTAATCTTTGTAAGATAAATTTCCCTTGTTGGGTGTCAAGAAATTGGGAAGTTACAGCCGGACTAATTTTCAGTGGTTGAACTAAAATTTTCCTTAATTCTTGCAGTTTGTTTGTAGGAATATATTGATAATAGCCTGCTAAATCTGCATTAATTATCCCGTATTTTGCATAGCTTTCTAAGGCAGTAATAGGGATAGAAATTTTTAGTGCTGAATAGGAAGCATGAATTTGTTCTGCTGCCATAACCGGGTTACTTATCCCAAATGTTGGCAGCAATATGGACAAAATCAGTGTAAGAGAATTTTTTCTGAGGGTGCTGCCCCAATTACCAAACATATTCATCGCTTAACTTTTGTGGTGATGTTGTTGAGCGAGGCTCAAATTTTGGTAGTGATTCAAACACCCTGTTAAACTATTCTCAATAGTGCCTATCGCAGACTACACAAACAAAATTTCAGACCGTTTGCGATTAGTTTGCTTTGAATTGCTAAGACTTCTTTTAAGATTATAATAAATACATGAATTATCTACATCAGTATTTATTATGTATTTTTCCTGATTAATAAAATCTAAATAATGCTAATAAATCCTATTAATTAGGTTCGCATAATGCAATAGATATAGAACCAATGACTACAAAAAATGCCCCAATAACACCTACTAAAGAAATATTTTCTGGAGAGATAATATTAGGAGTAACTACGGACATCAGCCAACCGGAAATTAAAGTAATAATCGGAGCTAAAGCTAATACAGCACCCACTCTTGAGGCTTGCCAATGTACTAAAGATTCAGCAAAAGCACCATAGGCAACGAGGGTATTTAAAGCGCAAAATATCAAAGTTGAAAAATAGAAAGTATCCAGGGTGAGAATTGTGTTAGTTTTTGCCAATGGCGTGAATAATAAAGCACAGCCACCGTAAATAATCAACATAATTTTTGCTGAAGATAACGATTGCAATAACTGTTTTTGTGATAAGGCATAGATAGCCCATGCTATTGCCCCGAAAACAATCAAGCCACTACCTAGTAAATATTCACCTTGGGCTGTGATAAGATTAACTAATTGGGCATGAAAAAATAGTGCAAAACCCAAAGTTAGTACAGCTACACCTAGCCATTGATACAATGTATAACGTTCGTTAAAAATGACTAATCCACCGAAACTTAATAACACACTAGATAATTGAATGATCACTTCAGCATTAGCTGGGGCGGTCAATGCTAAACCTTGCATAAATAGAAAATAGTTAGCAGCTAAAAATATAGTAGCAACTACTAATAATTGCCAAGAGGTAGCACGTAATTGTTCTAAGGTTGGTAATTGTTGCTGAAACAACAAATAAATTGCCAGTAAGAGGAAGGAAGTTAAAAAGCGAAACCAGATAATGGTGTAGACATCTAGCTCTTGTAGTGTTACCGTCAAAGCCAGAGGTAAAACTCCCCATAAAAAGACAGTTACCAGTGATAAACTTAGACCCAAACGCCAACGACCAGAACTTTGATGCATGATTAATAATCACTAAGGGAGACAAATCATTTTTGCATAATAATCAAGTACCAGGAATATTTAATTACTTCTGTCCATTGGCTATGAGTCCGGGTAATATTAATTTTAGTACACTTCGTTTCGTAATGCCTCTGGCACGCTGCGCGAACAAAATGACATTGGGCATTTCTTTTTGTGGAGTTCTCTAAAGGTACACTGACTTTTTGTGCAAAAATCAACTAAGTAATGGGACAGAATTAATTACACAATTGATTTTTCTGTTCCCTGTTCCCTGTTCCCTCTCTCAACGAGTGAATTTAATTTCGTCCGACTACTTATGAAGTATACTAGATCGGAAAATGCCACTTTCCAAAGGTAAACTGAGTATCAAGGTGCATAAATTTACAATCTGGGTCGAAGGTGAAAAGTAGCTATGTCAGAAACTGGTGACAAACTCATACCCATATCACAAAGACAACCTGTACAGCGTCGCCGGCGTAAACGTCCAGTCCCCAAGACAGGACAGAAAAAAGTTATCAATCAACAGCCAGTTTCTAGTCCAAGAGAAACTGCAACATTAGCTTGTCTAAACAATCATAGCAGTCCTGTTCCTATCTCATCTGGGGGGCGAAAACCAGCATCACGGAAGATGATGCCTCCAGGTGTTAAACCATTACCTACAGTCAAGAAAAATACTCAAATTTCTCCATCAGCAAATGTGAGGTTAAAGACGGTACGCATGGAGAAGCCGAGAATTGAAAGCAGAGGGTCACGCAAGACTAGGTTAAAACCTATGGCTAGAACTGTTTTATATGCCTTGCGGTTGTTGATTGTGGGTGTGGGGATAGGTGCGATTGTGGGTACGTTGTTGTCAATTCTAGACCCTGCTAATCGGCTTGGTTCAGTTGCGTTAGTATCTCAAACTACTACTTCTCAAAAAACATCTCAAACTCCTAATACAAGCTTATATCTGTCCCAAGAAATTACGCCTTTAAAAAATTCTTTACAAACTCTCACCACCGCTAATGCTGATCTGATGCCAGGGGTGTTTTTATTAGACTTAGATAATGGTGGTTATGTAGATATTAATAGTAATGCCAGTTTTGCTGCGGCAAGCACGATTAAAATTCCGATTTTGATTGCTTTTTTCCAGGATGTAGATGCTGGTAAAATCCGCCTGGATGAAATCTTAACTCTCCAAAAAGAGATGATTGTCGGGGGTTCGGGAAATATGCAATATCAAACCCCAGACAGCAAATACACGGCTCTTGATGTGGCTACGAAGATGATTACAATTAGCGACAATACGGCTACGAATATGCTGGTTGCTAAATTAGGGGGACAGGAGGCGTTGAATGGACGTTTTCGCAGTTGGGGATTAACAACGACGATGATTCGTAATCCTCTCCCAGATTTAGAGGGGACTAATACTACTAGTCCGAGGGAATTGGGGAATTTAATCTCGATGGTGAATCAAGGTAATGTCGTGAGTATGCGATCGCGTGATTTAATGCTTAATATTATGAGTCGCACTGAACGAGATAATCTTTTACCTGCTGGCTTAGGAAAAGGCGCAAATGCTTACCACAAAACAGGTGATATTGGCACAATGTTAGCAGATGCGGGTTTAATAGATGTCCCTACGGGTAAACGTTATATCGCCGCTATTATGGTGAAACGTCCCAATAATGATCCTCGTGCGGCAAAATTAATTAGTTCTATTTCTAGTGCGGCTTATGAACACTTTAGCCAAACTACAGTAACACCTAGTAATCCGATAAATAACCAACCGGTTACTCAACCAATCACTCAACCAATCACTCAACCAGCAACTCAACCAATTTCTAATTATCAACCACCCGTTCAACCCTTTACTCAGCAACCAGTTCAACAACCGATAATGAATCCTGCTATGCCTAATGGGATGGTTAATAATATGCCTATGGGCAGTTATCCGCAGCCTATAATGACTCCGCAATATTATCCACCACAATAAATAATTCAGAATTCAAACTGGTTGCAGAAAATGTGGCTTTGTTGCTAGACTACAAGCAAAAATTGGCGTTGCATAATTAAAGTATGAATTAGCCTCACGCAAAGGCGCAAAGACGCAAAGGAAGAGGGAACAAAAGTCAGAGTTTTAACATTTTTGATATCGCATTCCCGGAAGTTGGGTGACTAAACCCATGAGTTCTAATTGTAATAAGGAACTGGAAACTAAAGCCGCATTCATCCCTGTTTTTTGAATTATAAAATCAAAGGATAAAGTATCAATAGTCAAAGTATCTATTACCTGTTGTAATTCAGGTGCTAAGTCAGGTAAAGGAGGAGATCTAACTATGGGAATTTCTATATCTATTTGGGGAATTGCCCCCAACATGGTTAATAATTGACTGAGTTCTTGATTAATTAAACCTGCACCTTGACTAATTAATTTTAAACAACCTTGTGATGGTTGATCATCAACTCTTCCGGGTAATGCGTAAACATCTCGACAAAATTCATTAGCATAAGTAGCTGTGATTAAAGCACCGGATTTTATTGGTGCTTCTATGACTAATACTGCGCGACTTAACCCGGCAATGATGCGATTTCGTCGGGGAAAATGGGTGCGGTTGGGTGTGGTTTTGGCAGGATATTCACTAATTACTATGCCAGAGGTCAATATCTGTTTATATAAACCTTGATTTTTATGGGGATAAATAACATCTACTCCTGTTCCTACAACTGCTATTGTTCTTCCTCCTGCTTTCATTGTCGCTGCGTGACTTTCGGTGTCTATTCCTTCTGCCATACCGGAAACAATAGTAAAACCATTTTTGGCTAATGCGGTACTAATTTGACGAGTCCATTTAATTCCATATTCTGTGGGTTGACGAGTTCCGACAATTCCCACTAAAGGTTTTTGTCCTGAATTCTCCTGTAAATCAACTTCACCCCGATAATACAATAAGGGGGGTGGACTGGGAATTTCTCGCAGTAGTTGGGGATATTCTGGGTCTGCTGGTGTCCAAAAATGGGGGTTTGCTTGTTGGTGTTGAGTGAGGAGTTGTTCGGGGTTTAAATGGGATTTTTGTTGAACAACTTTTTCTAATGTCTGAAATCCCAAACCTTCAACTTTTCGTAATTCACTAGGAGTAGCTTTCCAAGCATTTTCCAAGTTACCAAAATGCTGTTGTAATCTTTGCAGTAATATGGGTCCAATTCCAGAAATTTGCGACCAAGCTAACCAATATTTACGTTCTTCTGTATTTGACATAAGTAGGTTGGCGTTGAAAATTGTCGTTATAGCAAGGCAAGAGGCAAGAGGCAAAAGGCAAGAGTAAAGAAGTTTTCAGCGATTTTATGTTTCTTTACACAGTTTGGTTTTATTGTGTTCACCTACTTAGTATAAATATAATTACTTGGCGGTTAAAAACCGCGTCTACACAGGCAAAACCCAGATGGTACGTGGGTTCAATATCTTGATTTTTTTAGTCCGCGGAGGCGGACTTTGTTTGTGTAGCTGTGACTTCTAGTCGCCGGGTCTTAATTTGATTTTTCAAATAATCAAATACAGATTTATCGCCAATGTCGGGAGGAATAGCTTGAATTACTTTTCTTATAGCAAAGATGAGGAATAAAATTGCCCAAGTTGCTAGTAAAACTTGTTCTGCTGGCGTTGATAAAATTCCGGTTAAATGTCCTAATAATAGTAGGGGAACAAGGGGAGTTAAGATTTTAGTTTCTAAACGATGGAAACAAAAACCTTCTTTGAAAAAGATCCCTGTCAAGGCTGCAAAGGTAAAACCAATTCCTAATATGGTGAGGGGTTGATTATAAATAGTAATTGCAAAAGCTTGACTATCACCATGTCCAAAAATAAAGGCACAAATGCTACCAATTATCCAAAAAAGTTGGAGAATGCGGTGCAAAAATGCCATATAGATATGAATAGTTAATAAACTAACTCCCAGTGCAATATTAAAACAGGTGTAGAGAGGGGTCAGGGAGGCGATAGCAGCGGGTTGGGGATAAAATAAGACTAAACCGCTACCAATGGCAAAACACAGGGCGGCGATCATTAATCCTGTTCGATAAATTATCACACTTTGGCGATCGCTCTGAGTAATCGTAAACTCCCCGAATTGACCTTGATATACTGCTAATGATGATATTGTTTGTGTAGTCATATTCCTTAATAGTATAGGTTTTAGATCCCCGACTTCTTTAAGAAGTCGGGGATCTTGTTTTTAATGTCCTTTCCCAGCGCCTAAATACAATTCCCCGACTTTTGGGTTATTTAATAATTCTCTACCAGGTCCTGAGATAGCATCTCTTCCTGATTCTAGCACATAACCACGATCTGCCATTTCTAAGGCTTTTCTGGCATTTTGTTCAACTAGAACTATCGCAGTCCCCGATTCTTTAATTTGTTTAATTTGCTCAAATACTTGAGTTACCAAAATGGGAGATAATGCGGCTGAGGGTTCATCTAATAGGAGTAAACTGGGTTCTAACATTAATGCTTTCCCCATTGCTAACATTTGTCTTTCTCCACCGGAGAGAGTTCCTGCGCGTTGACGACGGCGATCGCTCAAGCGAGGAAACATGGTGTATATTTTATCTTTAAGAGGTTTCAAGGGAACATCTCTCACAAAAGCCCCCATTTCTAAGTTTTCATCTATGGTTAAGGATGGGAAAACGTTGGCAATTTGGGGAACATAGGACATTCCTTTGGCGACAATTTGATTTGATTTTAAACCAATCAAATTCTGATCTTTGAAGGTAATAGTTCCAGCATGGGGTGTCAAAAGTCCGAAAATAGTTTTTACTAAAGTGGATTTACCTGCACCGTTTGGACCAATTACTGTAACTAACTCCCCTGGTGCAATGTGAAAGTTGACACCTTGCAAAATATCTACATCTTTAATATATCCAGCGTGGACATTTTCTACGTTTAATAAATAATTATTAGTCATTTGTTACATGAGGGAACAGGGAACAGGGAACGGGGAACAGGTAACAGGTAATTTGGTGATTTTCTTTTCCACTGTCCCCGTGGCGTAGCACCTGTCACCTAATTTGCTAGGGAACAGGGAACAGGGAACGGGGAACAGGTAACAGGTAATTTGGTGATTTTCTTTTCCACTGTCCCCGTGGCGTAGCACCTGTCACCTGTCACCTAATTTACTATTTTCTGCAATTCTGGTCTTTCTTCTGCCAAAATTGCGTTTTCTACGGGGCAAACTTGCAAACAGATACCACAATCAATACAGGTAGCAAAGTCAATCCAGTACCAATCTGTGCCTTTGACATTTTTCCCTGGACCTGGATGAATACAAGCTACAGGACAAGCACTTACGCAGTCAGCAACACCTTTACAAACGTCTGTAACAATGGTATGTGGCATTTTTCCGATTCCCTCTTTTTTGGATTTTAGATTTTAGATTTTGGATTGATTTTGGGAAAGTTTACCAATATTCCTATTTTTAACATCCGGGTTCAATGGTGTGTGAACCGTCGGCTTTAATCCAGGCTATTTGGGTAATTGAGCGATCGCTTGCATATTGACGAATCCCTGCTGTGTCCCTACCTCCCAGGTCTATTTCTACTCTCACTGAATTAGTGGAATTACGTAATTTATCGGCATAGGCAAAAGCCGCAGCTTCAGCACCGGGGGTTTCTGGAACTACTAACCAATTACTAGCGGGAATATTCTGGGGTAATTGCTGATTTGATAGGAGAATTTGGTATAAATCATCAATATTCAATTCAAAGCCGATACCGGGAATATTTTCCTTTTGGGGATGATATAAACCTAACAATTGGTCATAACGACCACCACTTCCTAAAATCTGTGCTTGAGAATTTGTCTCACTCACTACTTCAAAAACCAAACCTGTGTAGTAATCAATGGTTTGAATTAGGCTCAAATCAAGGATTAAAGGGAATTTACCATCTAGTAATTCTACTAGAGATTTGAGGTTATTTATTGCCTCTTGCTGGTCTGGTTCTAGATGTAAACTGCTGACTTTTGCTAAAACTTCTCTACTATCACCCCGCAAATCCAACATAATTTTAGCGCGTTGGTGGAGTTCTTCGCTCAGAGGTAAGGTATCAAGAGTGATATAATCCAAATGAGCGATCGCCCTGCGGACTTGATTTCTGATTTCCGGGGGAAAAGCATTCAGCAAAGAACGAGTAATTCCCGCTTCCCCCAAAATTAACCGCCAATCTTTTAAATCCAATGCTGTTAAACAGTCTGCTACCAGCAGCAACACTTCCCCATTGGCTAATAATCCCTCTGCACCCAGTAACTCCACCCCAGCTTGATAATACTCCTGCTGACGATTATGGCGGCCTTCCCAATTGCGGCGGAAAACATTAGCATTGTAATATAGTCGCTGGGGATAGGTGGCATCTGCCATGCGAGTTACCACTGTGCGAGCGATAGAGGCAGTCAATTCTGGACGCAACCCCAATTCTTCATTTTGACTATTTTGGAGTTGAATCACCATCTGACGCTGAATAGCTTCACCAGCCATCAGAGTATCCATTCGTTCCAAAGTTGAGGTGATAATCCTGTGATATCCCCACCGTTGAAACACCTGTTCTAATCTATCTTCAATCCAGCGTTTTTGCGCCACATCTAAAGGTAATAGATCCCTTGCTCCCGCTGCTGGTTGATACACCATTATTTTTTCTTCCCACCAAACAAACCGCCAAACAAACCACCTTTTCCAGACTTATCTGGTTGCTTCTCTTCAGTTTTAGAAGCGGAAGTCCCTTGAGAACCACTGGTTGTAATTCCTAAAGCTTCATCTACCTTGGGTTTCCATTCCAAAGCGATTTTCTCATTGGGATCTAACTTCAGGGCGTTATCAAAGTGAATTTTTGCCATTTTCAGTTGATTTTCCCGTAAATATACCATTGCCATCAAACTATGGCAATGACTATTTCGCGGTTCTAACTTTAAGGCATCTTGTAATTCTACTTTGGCTGGGGACAATTGGTTTTTTTCTAATAAAACTTGAGCGCGACGCAGGTATTGTTCTACGATTGACTCTTCTTCGGGTGGTGAGGTTGGCGTTAGTGGTAAATTTGGGGCAGAACCTTGAGGTTGACTAGGTGCGGACTTATTCATTGACTGTCCAGCCACCCGCATCAGATAAACTAGATTTAGCTCACTAACCTCAGCAATGATTTTGAGTGATTGTTGCAAATCACTAAATTGAGTTGGGGCAATTTTAGCGATCGCCTGCTTATATGCCATACTCACATTAGGCGCAGCTAACAATTGCCGCCCCGATTCCGTCTTCAGTCTAATTGCTCCTGGTTCTTGGGCAAATCTCTTCCCCATTTGTGTCAGAATAAACAAATACTCAGCCCGATTACGTTCCACAGAAAACTTCTCATAAGCCGGATTAACCAACTTTGCTAACAATTGATTAGCCATCTCTTTTTCCGACTCATTCCTCATCAAAGAACTATCTGGGTGCAATATCCGAGCAATTTGTAAATAACGGTTACGAATTTCCTTAAATTCCGCATCAACCGGCACACATAAAACTGCGTGATGATCTATGAAATCATCCGTAAATAATCCAGAATCTATTTTTAATGACATATTTATTATAGGTATCGCACCCCGCATATTCTTTCCAGTTTACAGGGAAGTATGGGAAGTTTCAAAGCCATCCAGTAGCAACCAGGAAATTTAATACTTATTAGAGGTTGTTTGAAAACTCATGATTGCTGTATCAAATGTTTTACCCCACCCTAA
>NZ_VILC01000091.1:0-17278 GCF_009712065.1 Aphanizomenon sp. UHCC 0183
CTATAAATTATTTCTGCAAAGTTTTTCCGCCAGAGGCGGAGGGGTTAAGAAGGGAAAAGAAAAGAAGGGCAGAGGGCAAAAGAGCAAGAGTATAAAGAGCTACAAAGTCCTCGCCGCACCACTACATACAACCCGAAAACCAATAATGTTGAAGCTGTAATCGAGGCTGTAGAAGTTGCGAAAAGCAGAACGGCAATGCCCAGGATTGCCGTTCCACGAACCACCGCGCAGCAGCTTATGACTTCCGCTTCGACTATTCCAAGCACTGCCATCTGTAGGCGCATTTATATAATTTTTATGCCAGTCATCTTCGCACCATTCCCAGACGTTTCCGTGCATATCGTACAAACCAAAAGGGTTAGGGGGAAAAGTTCCTACATCTGTGGTTTGTTGGCGATATTTGCCTTTTGCGGCGGACTTGTAGGAGTAATTACCATCGTAATTGACTAAATCTGTGGTGATATTGTCACCAAAATAAAATGGCGTTTTTGTCCCGGCTCTACAAGCATACTCCCATTCGGCTTCGCTGGGCAATCTGTAGTTTTTTCCTGTCTTTTGATTTAACTTTTTGCAGAATGTAACTGCATCATCCCAACTGACATTTTCAACGGGGCGATTATTGCCTTTGAAGGAAGATGGATTAACACCCATGATAGCTTGATATTGTGCCTGTGTCAATTGATATTTGCCTATAAAGAAGCTGGGAACTGTGACTTGATGTTGAGGACTTTCATAACTCAATCTTTCTGCTTCATTTTCCGGTGAACCCATGAGAAAAGTTCCTCCGGGTATGGCTATCATTTCTAATTTGACACCTTTTCCTAAGTCTTCTGTAAATGATGATATGGGATTGATATTTAAGTTAGTATTTGCTGCTGGTTTTGGTGGGTTTGTTGGTGGAGAAATAAACTGGAAAATTTGTTGAAAGGGATTTTGAGAAGTTTGTGGTGGTGGGGGAGGGATAACTATTGTTTTTTGATTTGATAATGCAGCTAAAACTTCTGTAGCTGATTGATAACGATTAGCAGGAATATCCCGCAACATTGTTTCTAATACATCTATTAATTCCTGACTTAAAGAAACATATTTTCGCCATTGCCACTCCATTCTGTTAGTATCAAACAATTGATCTGAACCATCGGATTTTGGAAAATGTCCCGTTAATAATCTCACACAGGTAACAGCTAAACTATAGAGATCACTATTATGGTAAGCCGTACCCCGCAACTGTTCTGGAGGTGCATATCCAGGAGTACCTACTGTAGTTCCAATTCTAGTTAAAATACTGCCGCTTGTTTCTTTGGAAACGCCAAAATCAATGAGGAATAATTTACCCTTTTTGCTTCTGATAATATTTTCTGGTTTGATGTCTCGATGAATGACTTTGTTATCATGGATAAATTGTAAAACAGGTAATAATTCTATTAAGATATTTCTGATTTGCGGTTCGTTTAATGTGCCTTGATTTTGAAATTCTTGTAATAGGTTTTGACCATCAATAAAGTCTTGGACTAAATAAAGCCGATTATCTTGAGAAAAGAAGGCTTCTAAGTCTGGTATTTGGGGATGTTTTCCTAGTTCTTGCAGTCTTTTGGCTTCTTGTTGAAATAATTCGGTGGCTTTTTTTAATGCGGCGCTTCCTGCTTGTTGGGGTAAGAATTGTTTGATAACGCAGGGTGTATTTAATCTTTTTTCATCTACTGCTTGAAATGTTCTGCCAAAACCACCTTCACCGAGAAATTTAATGGGACGATAGCGATTATCTAAAAGGATTTTATCGCCGCATTCTTGACAAAAGTTAGTACCTTGGGGATTTTGATAAATACAGGCGGGGTTAAGGCATTGGCTCATGGTAGATGGTGTGTATTTCTAGGGATGCTTATACTAAGTAGGTGAACACAATAAAACCAAACTGTGTAAAGAAATGTAAAATCGCCCAAACCCTCTTCACTCTTGCCTCTTGCCTCTTGCCTCTTGCCTTGCCATAACGACAATTTTCAACGCTCACCTACTTATACTAAGATAGTTCTACCAGTAGCTAGGTTTAAGACAACCGCCAGCCAGACAAATGCCAGCCAGGGAATTTATTCCCTGTCTAATAGCTGAAGTCCGTTAAAACGGACTAGGATCTTTTTTAAGTGTTTAGTCATCTTCAGATGACTTTTGCTATTAGACTGGGAATTCATTCCCAGTCGGGTTAAATTTTCATCAAGGACAGTTCAATATAGTCCTCTCTAGGCTGTTTCATGCTCACTTCTACACCTGGTCCAAAATACTTAGTCATTTTTTCCTGCTTTTGCTGCCAGGTATCAAAGGTGATTAGTGGTGAATCAAATTCTAGAATTAAGGTATAAGCGCCATTGATTTCGGTTTCTCGTAAACCTGTTACTATTGGTCTTGCGTCATCGGTGGGACTTAAACCTAGATAGGCTAGGGCTACATCTAAATGAGCTTTTTGCCCATAACAGTTGCGGGTGATGTCTTTGCGGATTTTGGTCTGTGTAACTGTTGCTTGTTGCTTTCTGAGTTCTAGGATGGATTGTGTGCTAGTTTGGCTGAAAGGTACAGGTTTAAGTTCATTGGCTTTTAGGGCTAAACCTCCCAGTAATAGGGGAAATCCATAGAAAAATCCCACTAGATTGAGGGTGGCATTATCTACAAAGTAGGCAACAAAACCTGTTATGGTGAGTATAGTACCTATTGTTAAGCCAAGTGTTCCTAAAGAAATTCTGCCGAGCATAATTTGAGATTAGTATAATTTATTTTCATCTTTTATTATCATCGCTGATTGGTGACAAATTGGGAAAGGGGATATGGAGATTTTTACTTTTTGCGTTAACTTTAGATTTGAAGTGTTTCAAAATAGGAAGCAAAAAAATGGATATTCAGACAATTAAAGACCGAATTAGCACTGTTCAAGATAAACGTGAGCGGTTGCTGAGTTTATTGGAACAACCCAATCTAGGAACTTTAAGAGTTGATGTGAATCAAGCTTTGGAAGAATTAGATGATTTAATTGATGAGTTTAAACGGACTATTCCTGAAACGAGAAATAATTAACCTAAGTTGTTAGTTATGTCAATTTAGGCAGGAAAAAAGGTAATTGATAATTACAATACCTTTGACAAATTGAAGAAAGTCTTGATTCGTAGGTTGGTTTGAGAGACAAAATCCAATAAATGCGTTGGATTGTACTGTCGCTTAATCCAACCTATAAGCAATGGTGAAGGTAATTGATAATTGGCTCATGGTGTCTCAAAATAGGTGCATTTTTCTTTGTCGGATTTGGAAAATTGAGGATATCCAGACAGTTAAAACTGTTCCCAGTTAAGAGTTAAGAGTTCCTTGCCCTCACAGACAACTTATTCAGCAAGCCCTAAATAAATTTCATGCTGTTATTAATGAATCGTTTCTGGGCGCAGACCCTGCGCCCCTACTTTCTGAATTTTTCATGGTCAGAATCTACTAGTAGTTGGTCAAATTTATTTTGACGGGTAAGTAGTGAGACAGAATTAATTACACAATGTCATTGCGTTAGCGTGGCGTGGCGTTAGCCATATGGAACGAAGTGAAATGAAGCAATTCCAAGGGTTGTGATTGCTTCCCTTCGCTCGCAATGACTGTAAATATTTTTGTCCAATTACTTAGGAATGTGAATTAAATAAAGTGCAAAAGTAGGGTGTGTTAGCGACAGCGTAACGCACCATTCCACGTTAAGTCAGAATTGCAGGTTATTAAATTTGCGTTCCTTAATGATCGGAAAAAACTTCTGTTCTTCCCTCCCTTGCCCTCAGTGCCTCTCTTCTCCCCCTGCTTGCCTTCACCCGTCATTTTCGGGTTGACAGACTACTAAAGAGGTTTGCAGAGGGGTTTATTAATACATTAAAAACTTTTAAAACATCCTCTTAACCCAATCTACAAGGAAGATTAAGCAGAGTGCAATCTTTCTTCAAAAAATAAAGAATACCCAAGTTTGTTGCCTAATTTTCTGACTAAGGTAATGAGTTCTTTTGTGGGAATATCTTTTGTGCAAACTTTATCAAATTGATATTTAATTTTATAGTTATGAAAATATGATTCATCTATTGAGGAATAAGCCAAAATTTGAGTATTTGGAGATATAGCTTTAATGTAATTAGATGCTGACCAACCATCCATAATCGGCATTTGTAAATCCAGAATGATCACATGAGGTTGATGGCATTTAACCATGTCTATAGCTTCTTGACCATTACTAGCTAAACCAACAACTTGAATATTTTCTTGAATAGAAAAAATTAGGTGCAGACTTAAACGAGTGAGTTCATGATCATCAACTACAAGAAGGCGCAATTTAGAAGGCTCTTTGGACAACATTAACATTCCCAAAAAATAATAAATATGTATGACTATAGTTTATGAATGCGAGTTCTAAATTTACTCTGTCTGATGAGTGAATTTTGGGGGCTAAAAGGTGAATTTTATGCAAATTTTGCATAACACTGATGTAGTAGATGCACCGATTAGGAAACTGGCATAGGATGATCGGACATTATGTTTAAAATATGTTATTTAGGGTTTACTAAAAAGGTCTTTTTGTGATAGCGCAGTGTGACGTAAGTAGGTGAACACAATAAAACCAAACTGTGTAAAGAAACGTAAAATCGCTGAAAACTTCTTTACTCTTGCCTCTTGCCTTGCTATAACGACAATTTTCAACGCCAACCTACTTAAGTCATGGGATAGATGAAGAATTGACAAAAGGGTATGTAAATTCAGATATGCTTAAGCCATGCTTACGCTATGAGAATTTGAGGTGATGATTCACTTTTGCTGCAACTAATGAGAGTCTAATTTATGCCGGCGGAACGTAAAGCCATAGACATAATTGTTTTTTGAGAATTGGCTTCTGGACAGTTATCACCTGGGCATCTTTGGGTATAATTGCCGTCAGGTTGTAATTCCCAAGCATGACGATTATCTGCCAACATAATCCCTAAGATTTCTTGTAAATCTTTGGCAATTTCTTGGTCTTTGATGGGGGTAATAACTTCAACGCGGCGATCTAAATTACGCCGCATCCAATCTGCGCTGCCGATATATATTTCTTCTTGGTTATGATTGTAGAAGTAATATATGCGGGAGTGTTCTAAAAAGCGGCCAATAATGCTGATAACGCGAATGTTGTCGCTGAGATTTGGTAGTCCGGGACGCAAACAACATATTCCCCGAATAATTAGGTCAATTTGAACTCCAGCGCGGGATGCTTCGTACAGGGCAGAAATTATTTGTGGGTCAACTAGGGCGTTCATTTTGGCAACTATGCGACCGGAAAATCCGTTTTGCACGTTGTCAATTTCGCGTTTGATTAGTTCGAGAAAGCGATCGCGCATATTCACAGGTGCTACCATAATTTCTCGATAGGATTTTTGGCGAGAGTAGCCTGTTAAGAAGTTAAACACATCTGTTAAATCTGCGCCTAATTCTTCTCGACAACTAAATAAGCCTAAATCTGTATAGAGTCGTGCGGTTTTGGGGTTGTAATTCCCAGTCCCAATGTGTACATAACGGCGCATTCTGTCTTTTTCTCGTCGCACTACCAAGACGATTTTGCTATGGGTTTTCAAACCGACTAAACCATAGACGACATGAACACCAACTCTTTCTAAACGTCTTGCCCAATAAATGTTATTCTCCTCATCAAACCGGGCTTTTAATTCAACTAATACGGAAACTTGTTTACCATTTTCTGCTGCTGCAATTAAAGCATTAACTATGGGTGAGTCTCCAGAAGTCCGGTAGAGAGTCATTTTGATGGCTAGGACGTTGGGATCATGGGCGGCACTAGTAATAAAGCGCACTACTGTCCCGGAGAAAGATTGATAGGGATGATGAACTAGCAAATCTTTTTCTCGAATTATGGAAAAGAAGTCTTTTCCTTCTTCTTGTTCAAGAACGTCAGTATCAATACAGGGTTCTCTGAGCCGTTGTAAGCGGGAAGGAACGACGGATTGACGGGGGGGATCTTTAAGTTCTGGTAGTGGTAGTGCCAGAAAGTACATTAAATCCCGCAGTGCCAACAGACCATCAACTTCATAAATGTCGCTGTTGGTGAGTCCTAAATCTTCTAAGAGACGGGAACGCACTGATGCAGGGGTTTGGGAGCGAATTTCTAACCTGACGGTATTCCCCCCCATGCGGCGTTTGCGAAGTTCCTGTTCAATGGCTAATAACAGGTCGTCGGCTTCATCTTCCTCTAATTCCAGATCAGCGTCGCGGGTAATGCGGAATGGGTGATATTCTTGGATACTCATGCCTGGAAAGAGAGATTCTAGGTTATGAGCGATCGCTTGTTCTAAGGGAATCCCTGACCAGTTAGCAATTTTCCCATTGTCTTGAACTCTCAACTCTGGGGGTAATGGCAAAAATCTTGGTAAGACTTGAGGAACTTTAACTCTGGCAAAAAACTCCTCTTCTGTATCAGGATTTTTGACCACCACTGCTAGATTTAAACTGAGATTAGAAATGTGAGGAAAGGGATGACTAGGATCAACAGCAAGAGGAGTCAGAACTGGAAAAATCTGCTCTTCAAAATAGTTATCTAGATAACTTCGCTGTTTGGGATTCAATTCTATGTAATCCAGAATATAGATTCCCTGCTGGACTAACAGTGGTCGCAGCACTTCCTCAAATTCCGCATTGTGCTTTTTGAGTTGGGGATTCAAATGCAAACGAATATCATCTAGTTGTTTCTGTGGTGTCCGTCCATCAGGAGTTAATAAATTAACAGTGGCTTCTACCTGTTGCTTTAAACCTGCCACTCGTACCATAAAGAACTCATCCAAATTGGAACTAAAAATGGCTAAAAATTTCAGCCTTTCCAACAGAGGAGTTCTGGGATCACAAGCCTCATGTAAGACCCGATTATTAAATTCTAGCCAACTTAACTCACGGTTGATGTAGTATTGTGGATCACTCAAATTCATGGAAGCAGAATTTTTTTTTGGTTTCGCCATAATCACCTAGAGATAGGTAGACATCGTCTATAGAGCGTGAATATCAATATCTTAATTGCTACTGCATAGATTTTTACACTTCTTGATCTAGAAACCTGATTAAGTTGGCAATTTGATATTCTTATGTATAAAAAAATAATTATTTTTAGATAAAATTTCTCAGTTTCAGTGTTTTAATCAAAACCGAGTGACTGATTGAATAACATCAAGCAAGGATGGGAATTATGAAATCATAAGTAATGGGACAGAATTAATTACACAATTGATTTTTCTGTTCCCTGTTCCCTGTTCCCTGTTCCCAGTTAAGAGTTAAGAGTTCCCTCTCTCAACGAGTGAATTTAATTTTGTCCGACTACTTAAGTAATTGGACAAAAATATTTACAGTCATTGCGAGCGAAGGGAAGCAATCACAACCCTTGGAATTGCTTCATTTCACTTCGTTCCATATGGCTAACGCCACGCAACGCTTACGCAATGACATTGTGTAATTAATTCTGTATCACTACTTACTATATTGAGTGGAAGAATTGCCGATCTTAGAGATATTGTTAAAATAGCCGTATAACACTATCTTGCTAAAAATTTACAGCACTTCCTGCTGTTATGAGGTACAAAGTTTCATCGCCAATCCTGTAGGGGCGCAGGGTCTGCGCCCTTAATTGTATTGCATTCAACCTGCAACTGCTGTATATGATCTCCCAACAAATTGAAGACCAATCTCAACAACTTGAGTCACGAGTTGCAACCTTAGAAACAGAATCTAACAAAACTCCTTGGTGGCTGAAAATTGCTGGTAGCTTTGAAAACGATCCTCACTTTGAGGAAGTAGTTAAGTTAGGGCAAGAATGGCGTAACTCTGCTGAATAGCTTAATCTCATGTATATTCTTGACACCGATAGCGAAGCGCTGCTGCAAGCAGATAACCTCAGCTTTATCCGGCGTAATGGGCAGGAAGGAAAGCAAATTTTAGCGAGGCTGGCAACCATACAAGAGAACGAAGTGACAGGTTATCAATTTATTCATTTTATGTCTATTTATCTGTTTCAAGCTACTCGTCGCCGGTTGGCAATTTGGTACACGGCTATAACGGCAATTTTACTATTATTATTTGCTAGTGGAGTATATTTATATGTTCGTAGTACATTGGTTGAGCGCATTGACGATACACTGTATCATGTGGTGGAAGTTGTCGAGCGCTCTTTGGTAATTGAACCGATAAATTTTCAACCGACTCAATTACGAGTAAATGTAGAAGCTAGTTTTCCTAATAATGCTGAAAGTGCCGAAGATGATAGGATTGATTTAGAGTGGTTTAGTTCTAATGGTGAATTATTATGGTCAACTTTTTCGGAAATATTAGATATTCCTATTCATACTCATCATATAGGTGAAACTGTGCGAATAGAGGGCATGGGAGGATGGGGAGAATCTGCACAGTTATTTAGACAAGTTACGAAAAGGATAGAAAAAGGAAGACAAGTTTTAGGATATTTACGAGTTAGTCATCCTTGGTTTGAGGTGACGAAACCTAGCCGGGAATTAATTTTTGATTTGGCTTTAGGTATTAGTTTAATGCTATTGTCAGTGGCGGCTAGTGGTTGGTTTTTATCGGGTAAGGCGATGGAACCTGTGGGAGAATCTTATCAACGCCTAAAACAATTTACTGCTGATGCTTCTCATGAATTAAGAAGTCCGATTGCTTTAATTCAAACTAATGTTCAAATTGCTTTGGCTGATTTGGATGCAGGGGAAGAAGAAAAAAATACGGTTGAATATAAACAACAATTAAAGGTAGTAGAACGACTTACTCAAAGATTGGGGAAGTTAGTTAACGATTTGCTATTTTTGGCTAGACAAGATAGTGGTATTAGCACGGATTTATTTTCATCTTGTCCTCTTGATGCTTTATTAATGGAAGTTGTAGAAGAACAACAACTGGTAGCTAGAGAAAAACAAATTAATCTGGTTTTGAATTTAGTTGATTCTGCGTTGACAAAAGTTAATCCCGAATTACTAGAAAATTGGTTTACTCTCAGGGGGAATTGGGAGCAATTAGTCAGGTTATTTACAAATTTGATTGGTAATGCTTTGCAGTACACTCCACCTCAAGGAGTCATAAAAGTGGAGTTAGAAAGAATAGAGGGGATAAATCGAGTTACAGGCAGGCGTTACACTAATTCTCATTTACAAATAAAAGTTAGTGATACTGGCACTGGTATTCCTGCGGACGCGCTACCAAAATTATTTGACCGCTTTTATCGAGTTGATCCGGCACGAACTCATAGAGGTGGGAAAACTGCTACAGCCACAACTACTGGTTCAGGATTAGGATTAGCGATCGCTCAAGCCATTATCGAGCATCATCAAGGACAAATTCAAGTAACTAGCAATCTAGGCGAAGGTACTACTTTCACCGTTATTCTGCCAATTTTGTCCCAGGAGTTAGGAGTTAGGAGTTAGGAGTTAGGAGTTAGGAGTTAGGAGTCAGAAGTCAGGAGTTAGGAGTCAGGAGTTAGGAGTTAGGAGTTAGGAGTTAGGAGTTAGGAGTTAGGAGTTACAGCGATTTCCAATCATATAAGGTACATTTTAGCCCCCTCATCGCTTGCGGGGAGGGGGTTGGGGGTGGGGTTCTTGTTCCGGGTTTGATGACAATTTGCTGTAGGAGGAAGAACGAAGAATAAAATTACCCAATGACCAATGACAACTGACCACTGACTAATGACTAATGACTAATGACCATCCTATCTGATTTTGTTAAGCTATCTTAAGCGAAAGCGTTAGCGATAAGATTCCAATATTCGGACTAGAAGGTGGTAGTGTGCCAAAATATATTCGGTTAATTTCGCTTTTAGTAGCAATCAGTTTATGGAGTTTGCCAAAAGCTGCCCATGCTCAGGCATTCATTCCGCATACAGTGCAAGTTGATAATGCTCAGTTAGAGAAACAGGGCTTGAATTTAGCCCAGGAAGCGGCTCAATTAGCTCAGTTTCAGCAAGTTGAAACAGCTTTACTTAGAGCGCAATTGGCGGCGAAATTAGCCCCACAGAATGACAAAATATGGTGGTTACTGGGAAGTTTACATTTACAAAATCGAGATCTTGATCAAGCTGTCATCTCCTTGAACAAAGCCCAAACCCTCAATCCTAAAAATCCTGAAGTGCTGTTTGCATTGGGTTCAGCCAAATTTCAAAAAAAAGATTACCAAGGAGCTATTAGCCATTATCAAGCGGGTTTGAAATTAAAACCCAATTATTCCGGGGGTTTGTTTGATTTGGGTAATGCCTACCTTATGTTACAGAAATTCCCAGATGCGATCGCTCAATTTAATTTAGCAGTTAACCAAGATAAAAAGTTTTGGCCAGCAATTAACAATATTGGTTTAATTAAATACGAACAAGGTGACATTCCGGGCGCAATTCAGCAATGGCAAACAGCAGTTAATATTGACAAAAAAGCCGCAGAACCTTTACTCGCTTTAGCCGTAGCATCCTATAATCAGGGCGATAAACAAAAAAGTTTAGAAATGGGAGTATCCGCACTCCGCATAGATTCCCGTTATGCCAATTTAGATTTTCTCAAAGAAAACCTATGGGGCGATCGCCTACTTGCAGACACCAAAAAATTCTTAGAAATACCAGAAATTAAATCAGCGTCACAGCCAAAGGAGGAAATACCCTAATAGGGGAGTGGGGGGAGTGGGGGGAGTGGGGGGAGGAGTTTTACTGATGACAACTGACAACTGACAACTGACAACTGACTATCCTTGTGGCAAAAGAGCCATAATTTGGTCAATAAACAGTTGGTGATCGACTACAGGCTTAGAAATATAACCATCAGCACCACTTTGGTTCAAAAAATTCTCCCGATCGCCTTCCATCGCGTGTGCTGTTACTAAAATCACTGGTAAGTTAGCTGTTAGTGGGTTAGACTTTAACATTTGTGTAATTTTGATGCCATCAACAGACTTACCTTGGTATACACTATGTGATAGGGACACATCCATCAAAATCAGGTCAATTTCATGGGATTGAGCTATTTTCATCACCTCATCTACATCTTCTGTATGTTTTACCTCCAACCCCCCACGTTTACTCAGTATTTTAGAAAAAACACGAGCATTAATTAAATCATCTTCAACAATTAGAACAGTTTTCATGAGATTTCATACTAAATAGGGCTAACATCTGATCAACATCTATTGTATTTTTAATAATCCATAAGCATAGATCACATCAAAAATAATACTACTGCTTTTTCTCGTCATGAGTATCAAGATTATGTGAGTATTTCTATTTGATCATCCGTTATGCTGTAATTTTAGAGCGTGTTATCTTCTAGCGGCTGTTGTGTAGTGAAAATTCAGGGAAAAACCTCATGGCAAAACAGTTAAACCTTCTCTCCAAGGGACAGGTCATCACCACCGCCCTGCACACCGAAATGCAACGGTCATACCTAGAATATGCCATGAGTGTGATTGTGGGGCGAGCCTTACCAGACGTTCGAGATGGATTAAAACCAGTACATAGGCGCATCCTATATGCTATGCACGAACTGGGTTTAACACCAGATCGACCTTATCGAAAATGCGCCCGTGTGGTGGGAGATGTTCTCGGTAAATATCATCCTCACGGCGATCAATCAGTTTATGATGCCTTAGTTCGGTTAGTCCAAAACTTTTCCAGCCGTTATCCCCTACTTGGTGGACATGGTAACTTTGGTAGCGTTGATAATGACCCACCGGCAGCCATGCGTTACACAGAAACCCGTCTTGCACCTGTGGGACATGAGGGAATGTTGGCGGAAATTGCCGAAGAGACTGTGGATTTTACTGGCAATTTCGACAATTCTCAACAAGAACCAACTGTACTTCCGGCTCAATTACCATTTTTGTTACTGAATGGCTGTGCGGGAATTGCTGTCGGTATGGCTACAAATATTCCCCCCCACAATTTGGGAGAAATCGTTGATGGCTTAATCGCCTTAATTGACAACCCAGATTTAACCGATGAAAAATTATTTCAATTAATTCCCGGTCCAGATTTTCCTACTGGTGGGGAAATTGTTGATCATGGTGGCATTAAAGAAGCCTATACCACTGGCAAAGGTGGTATTGTCATGCGCGGTATCGTCACAATGGAAGAAATTCCCGCCACCAGGGGAACTAAACGCCGCACAGCATTAATAGTCACAGAACTGCCCTTTCAAGTTAATAAAGCTGGATGGATTGAAAAAATCGCCGATTTAGTCAATCAAGGTCGGTTACACGGAATTTCTGACATTCGAGATGAGAGTGACAGGGAGGGAATGCGCGTAGTTATTGAACTCAAACGCGATACCAACCCCCAAGAACTGCTCCAGCATTTGTATCACCAAACAGCTTTACAAACCACCTTTGGCGCGATTCTCTTAGCTATAGTTGACGGACAACCTCGTCAATTAACCTTACGACAACTATTAGACGAATTTCTCAAGTTCCGGGAACATACCCTCAACCGTCGCTACAGTTACGAATTAGGGAAAGCGGAAAATCGGGTAAATATCCTAGCAGGATTGTTAAAAGCTTTAGCAAATCTAGATGATGTTATCGCTATATTACGACAAGCCCCCGATGGCAGTACAGCCAAGATGACACTTTGTAGCCAGCTAGATTTAACGGAGGTACAAGCAGATGCCATTTTGTCTATGCCATTACGTCGTCTCACTGGTTTAGAACAGCAAAACTTACAACAGGAATTTGACCAACTTAACCAGGAAATTAGCCTATTGCGAACATTACTAGCAGACAGACGGGAATTACTCAAAGCCCTGAAAAAAGATTTGCGAACTCTCAAACGGAAATATAATGATCCTCGACGGACGAAAATAGTTCACACTACAGAAAAACCAGTTTCCGAAGAGAAAGGTAAAGCTAAAGCAGCAGCAGTAGCCGCAGAAGAACATTCTCCAGCGAAAATCCCCACTCCTAAACCGGAACAACCCCCAGAAGAAACCATTTTAGAAGTTACTCAACGAGGTTATGTCCGGCGGATTTCCCCCAACAGTAAAAAAACAAAAGGGGAAAATGGCTTGCTAGATCATGATTTCCTGATCCAAACTGAATTAACTAATACTCACAAAGACCTGTTAATCCTCACCAGCGGTGGTAAAGTTTACCCGATTACGGTGGGAGATATTCCCCTAACTACTGGACGTTCAGCGCGAGGAACGCCATTGATTACGATGCTTACCAGTACCGCCCAAGGTAACACGGAAGCTATCATTACTCGGTTCTTGCTGCCAGAAAAACCCGAAACTTTGGAAATGGTTTTGTTAACTAAGGAAGGACGGATTAAACGCCTATCTTTATCAGAATTTGTGAATCTCTCACGGCGCGGAATTACAATTTTGAAGCTTAAAGATAATGATGAATTAGCGTTTACCCAATTCCTCAGCAGCGGAGAACATCTAATTTTAGCGAGTTCTAGCGGTCGTCTACTCAGGTTTCCCGTTAATGATGAACAACTACCGATTATGGGTCGGGCTGCAATGGGGTTACAAGCTTTCCGCCTTTTGAAAAATCAGCAAATGGTTGGTTGTGTCAATGTCAGTAAACATCATCAATTATTGTTGGTGACGGAAGAAGGATATGGCAAAATTATGGCTGCAAATCAGTTGAGGGCGGCGAATCGGGGGGATTTAGGAATACAACTTTTGAAATTTAATAATAAAACAGACAATTTAGCGGCTATGGTTCCCGCAAAACCAGGTTCAGAGGTCGCATTATTAACAAATAAGGAGCGAGTAATCCGCGTATCGGTAGATGCAGTTCCTAATCTCAACAAAGATAGTAGGGGTGAAAGTATTTGTCAACTTAACAGGGATGAGAGGATTATTAGTGTGGTGGAAGTAGAGTAGGGTTTTGACAGTCCCCGGTCTCTAGATACGGGGATTTTTAAGACCAAATCAATCATTTTAACGGCAATGTCAGTAATAATTTTTATTTACTCTCTTCTTCCTTGTTCTTTTAATAATATATCCATCCATTCTCGATCTTCCGCTAACAAGTCTGGTACAGGAGGAATATGATAATCTAAAGTTAAATCAAATGCAGCTTGTTCATATATTTCTAAGAACAAATTCTGTAAATTTAACTCTATTTCCTCCTCTCCTTTTTGTAGAGGTATGGGAAAATTAGGTATAGTTTGTTTGACGTAAAATGCAAATAATTGAGCCGATGGAAACCGATAGGATCTCACAATTAAAATGCGATAATCTGTATCAGAAATCTTGGTGACAATGGGCATTTTTTCCCCAGTTCTAATTAAGTCAATTTCTACTAAGTTAGTATCACTTTGCAATATTTTCTCCCGTTTATCTAAATAGGATTTTCTACCTTCTTTAGTTTTTTTATTAGTGGGAGAAAGTATCTCAATTATAGTTACTACCTTACCTGTAGAAACTTCTCTAATTTCTAAATATCCTTCTTTAATTTCCAAAGGTAATGGTAAGGTTACAGTAATCGCCCTATTCTCTGTTTCTGTGGGTAAAGTCGCTATTGCAGTTTTATGAATATTTGGTTTTTGTGCTTGTTTAACTGATAAAATTGCTACATCAGGAATACCAATTAATAAAGAGTCTTCAGTATCAAGTCTATAGGTACGTTTTTCTATAGCTACTCGATATTGAGGACGCAAAGTAGGAGAGATAGCAATAGCGATCGCTGTAATTAATCTATGATGTACTTCTGACCATAAATCAGGATTTTCTAAGTAGGGATTCATCCCTGGAAATGGTGAACTCATAAATTTATCACTCTAAGAGTTACTCGTTTAGTATAGCATTTATGCAGGTTTTGCTCTGGATGCTGGTAAGTATTCAAATAAAAATATAAATCTCAGTGTTTTTGCGTTAATATAACCCTAGATGCTGAAATTTACGACTACGACCTCAAATTTTGCCTTCTTAAAACAGTTGTATAACGCTTTTGACCCATTCCGACCTTTACCTGCTGGAGATCCTGCTTATGTGGATTGTACGGATGTGCGGGGGGATGGGGATATATTGGAAGCGGTAGGGAGAGAGATATTATATTCTGACAGAAAAACCTGTCAACTGTATGCAGGTCATCGTGGTGCAGGTAAATCTACAGAATTACTACGACTACAAAAAGATTTAGATGAAAAGGGTTTTTTTGTCGTCTACTTTGCGGCAGATGAAGCAGATATTGATCCAGAGGATGTTCAATATACAGATATTCTTTTAGCTTGCACTCGCAATATTTTAACAGCATTGAAAGATATCGCTGATTCTCAAGCTGTATTGAATTGGTTAAAAGAACGATGGGACAATTTAAAAGATATATTGCAAACAAAAATTTCTTTAGAAGGATTATCAATTGAAGCACAGATTTCGCAATTTGCCAAAATTACAACTAAAATGCGAAGTGAACCCGGTGAACGCCAAAAAATTCGTGGTTTAATTAAGGACCATACTACCACTTTAACTACGGCATTAAATGAATTTATTCGAGATGCCAAAAAGAATTTGCCTTCAGAATATCAAGAATTAGTCTTAATTGCTGATAACTTAGATAGAATTGTTCCTATTTACCAATACCAAACAGGTGGACGCAGCAATCATGACGAAATCTTTATAGACCGTAATGAACAACTGAAAGATTTAGATTGTCATTTAGTTTATACCATACCAATTTCTTTACTTTATTCTGACCGCGCAGCATCATTAACAGAGATTTATGGACTTCCCCAAGTTTTACCGATGATTATGGTAAAAACTCCTGAAAATGAGCCTTTTTCACCAGGACTTGATAAAGTTATTGAAATTCTCCAAAAACGACTAAAGAAAGTAGATCCTAATAAATCTATTGTTGATTTCTTTGAAAGCAGATCATCTTTAGAGATGTTATGTTTAATGAGTGGCGGTCATGCGCGGAATTTATTATTATTAATGAAGGAAGCACTCAAATATACAACGTCTTTACCTATTACTGACAAAGCCTTGCAGCGTTCAATTAGCGAATTGCGAAAGACATATAAAGATACCATTTATGCGAATGAATGGAAAGATCTGGCAAATGTTCATTATTCCAAAGAAATAGTTAATGATCAGCTACATCGGGGTTTATTATTTAATCGTTGTATTTTAGAATATCGTTATCTCGAATCAGATGGAGGAAGTAACGTTTGGTATGATATTCATCCTCTAATTAAAGGAATAAAAACATTTCAGGATGCCTATAATCAATTATATCCTGGATAGTTAGACCTCTCCCTAACCTTCTCCTAAGAGGAGAGGGGACAGGAAAAAGTTTAGATGCTGTGAATTTTCTATTTTTGTTCCCCTTCCCTTGTAGGGAAGGGGTTAGGGGTTAGGTTTCTGGTATATCCTGGATAGTTAGACCTCTCCCTAACCCTCTCCTAAGAGGAGAGGGGACAGGAAAAAGTTTAGATGCTGTAAATTTCCTATTTTTGTTCCCCTTCCCTTGTAGGGAAGGGGTTAGGGGTTAGGTTTTTAAAGTCGTAATATTAATAACAATTTTATTAAAAAATCCTCTAAAATTATGCCTCTTAAACTCAGTGATTGGGATCAAGATTTACCAATAGAACAAGATGAAGAATATCAAGCCTTTATTCGTACACTTCAGTTTACAGACGGCTTTAGTATATTATTTGTGCGTTGTTCTCCGGCCGGAGGTGAACAATTAATTAGTCAAGTGAAAGCAGATATTCATGATCAAAATATAGAAGTTATCAAATTAGATAAAGATGTGACTAATTTATATGAAATAGTTAATAAATTACCTAACAAAAACAATATCAATATATTATTTATTACAGGCTCAGAGTCTTCATTATATAAATACGAAGAAGCCAAAACTTTAGTAGGTTGGACTAGTCGAGAAACTCATCATTATAGTTGGGAAGGTGTACCACCGATTTTAATTAACATCAACCAACAGCGAGAACGGTTTAGAGATAGTTTTAATATTTGTTTTGTTTTCCTATTACGACAGTTTGCTATTAAATATTTTATTCACCGCGCCCCTGATTTCTTTGATTGGCGTTCTGGGTTATTTGATTTTCCTTTAGATTCAAAAACTCTAGAACAAGAAGCTACAAGGATTATTCAGGAAGGAACTTATGAGAAATATGCAAATTTAACCAATGAAGAAACAAATCAGAAAATCTTAGAAATTATAGATATTATTGAACATGAAATAGATAATGAACAAAAAGCTGAATTATTTTTTGAATTAGGTTATTTGCAAAGAGTTAGAGAAAATC
>NZ_VILC01000092.1:0-17705 GCF_009712065.1 Aphanizomenon sp. UHCC 0183
ATGAAGAAGAATTATTCATATCAGAATTTAAGACTTTATTAAACCTGCTTGAAAACAGTGCTAAGGATATTGAAATAAAATCTTGGCAGGACTTTTTAAACAATGATGAGGCAAGAACGCGCTTTTTAGAAATTTTTGGTAATAATGAGAAAGAATCGCTTTTGCAATTACACACCAAAACCAAAAGACGTTTAATGGATATTTTGAAATTTCCATCTACTATCAAGATACCTAATAATGTCAGGTTTATTGGTGCTATTAATGTTGATGAAACCACAAATTACTTTTCACCTAAGATATTAGATCGTGTACATATTGTAAAGTTTGAGAATCCATTACTTTATGAAGAAAAGGTAACAAGATTTTTTGACAAGAATGATCTAAAGTTAGCACCGGTTTATGTGAACCCAGTTGTTTTTTCTCAAAGGGAAGAATACCCTAAAATGGATGATTCCTACATTAGTAGGAATTTAAAAGAAATAAATCAAAAATTTCTGTTACCTTTAAATATTGACTTTGGTGCTAGGTCTATTCGTCAATCTCTAAACTATGCTGAATGTAATAAGAATGTTTATGGAAATTATTTTGATGAAATTTCTCTCAATAGTATCATAACTCAAAAAATCTTGCCGCGCTTATCATTTGATACAGAAAAAAAGGCTAAAAATGCTAGTGACAAAACTAAATTAGATGTATTAAAAGATATGCTTGAATATTTACGGGATCTTCTTGGTGAAGAGTATGATACTCGTAGCGATCCAGACTATCATAACCATGATGAAATAGGTGAACCCGCCATTAAATTCCTATCTGAAATGATCGAACACGCAGAAAATAATTCTCAAATTAACTTTTTTGCATAATATACAGGAAAGACATGATGAAAGATTTTGAAGTTTTAATGGTTTCTATTGAATGGGAGTCACGCGACAAATATTTAAGTATCACCAAAAGCGTAAGGCCATTGAAACCAACAATAAAACCTGGCAATATAAATACTTATGAATATGATATTGTTCTCTATACTCAAGAGAATGGTAAGTATTTTCAATTTTGTGTAAAAACACCGCACACACCATTTTTAAAAGGTAGTGATGGCAAATATCATGATCCTCTTTTTAATTTGAAAGATGATTTATGGATAATTAAAGGAGAAGAATGGGAGATAGGACAAAGGGGAATTGGATATCATCATTGTCCTTCTATAAATACAATCGGTAAAATTGAAATTGGCATTTTAGACAATTTAAAGCAGATTAAAGATTTTATTTCAATTGATATAAATAGCAACATTCTGGATTTTGACTTTGAACAACTTAAAAATGATTTTGAGGGTGAATTATGGAATTTAATCACCTCCCAAAAATCAAAAATAACTTCTAGTAGATTAGAGTTAAGATACTATGATAAAATATTCTGTTATTCAGAAAGTAAATCAATTATTGATTTTCTAAAAGCTTATGATGCAATTGAAAAAAAACCTAAATCTGAATTATTAACATCAAAAGGTATTGCGAAAATAGAGAAAGTAAAACCTATTGCTGAAACTTACAGAAAATTAGTAAGTATTGGTGGTAGTGCTAGGGTTTTACCTTCAAAAACATTTATTGAAAATTACGATATTTATGAAAATCGCTATTTATGTTTAATGTTAAATAGTATATATAAAATTGTTTCAAATAATATTAATTATACTAAGAAACAGTTAGAATCTTTGGAATATAAAATAAACGATAAAAAGGCTAAAATTAAAGTCTTAAATGATCCTAATCCTCCAGTTAACAGGGAAGAAATTATAGAAGAAATTTTATTGCAAGAAAAAAAAGTGCAAAATATGGAGGAAGAATGGCAAAACATTAGTCGTAATATGCCATTTGATAGTCAACAAAAATTTTATACCCTAAGTATATATATTAAATATAAAGATAAAAAATCCAATAGTGGGTTCTGGTGCAAAACCGATAAGACAGCGTTTTGTCTAATCAACTTTCCTTATGCGTGTTTAAATTATTTGGAAGAAGAACAAAAATATACATTTGAATTTTCTTTTATAAAAGATCGTGATATTAGAGTGGATAAAGGAAATATTTACCCACAGTTTACGATAACAGGAATAAAAAGGATAGAACCAGAAATTGAAAAAAATATATTAAATCAACGACTGAATAATAAACAAAAATTAGAATCAAATAATTGGGTTCAAATATTAACATCAAAGGATATAAAAGAAAGAGAAAATCAAGTCAGAACTCTAGAAAATGACATAAAAAAACTTGAAAAGCAAATTAAAGACTTAGATGAATTTGTAAAAGAACAACAAAAATTATTACCATTAATAGAACAAAGAATAAGAAAGACATTTTTTAAAACTATTAAATGGCAAAATATTCAAGGTTTTACACCTTCAATGACTTTTATTCAAAATATAAGTTATCGAAATGCTTTAAATTCATATAAAGAAATATTAGAATCTGAGGGAATAGATCTAGGAGTTTTTGATCTTTATGAGAAAGCTACAACTTATGGTATGAGAGAAATACCTCAAATTTATGAATTGTGGTGTTTAGTTTCTATAATTAAGACATTAAAAGAATCATACGGGTTTAAATACAACTCACGGGATACTCGTACACTTCTAAAAGTTATTAATCCTGAAAATAATAACTTGAATAATCAGGTAACTATTAATTTTGAAGAAAATTTGAATGGTAGAACAATTACTTTATATTATCAAAAAACACTCCCAAATAATAAAAGACCTGATTTTATCCTGGAAATATCCATTAATGATAGAAAAATTTATCTTGTACTTGATGCTAAATTTAAAAATTATAATTACAAAAAATCTTTGAATTATGAGATAAAAAATTTAAATGATAAATATAGTGACATGGATTATTATGTTTTTATCTTACACCCCTGTAATGATTTAACTGGTGAAAAGAAACCAGTAAAAATGACAAATCATGGAGGTGATAAAATTTATTTTGGTGAAGAAGATCAAAAACCTACATTTCCATTTCACAAATATGGATATATTATGCACAAACCAAATTTTACAGATAACCTAAAAAAATTAATTGGAATGGCTTTTGAGTATCTTTTAGAAAGTAATAAAAATGCAAAAGATGGAAATACAATAGATCCAAAACCTACTAATGATTTATTTTGTTTGAATTGTGGCGGAAAAAAAATAGATATTCTCACACATAGAAGGGGTGAAAACAAATTTTATTACACGGCAACTTGTAAATCAAAAGAATGTGGACACCAAATACACTTAGACTATTGCTGGAAGTGTCATACAAAACTATTTAAACATGGCTATTATTGGGACTATCATAAAACATCTGTTTGGAGTAGCTTTGATATTCATTGTCCCAATTGCGGTATGGCATTTGCAGATAAACCGTGAAATTGGCAGATAAATAGATTTTTGATATCTGACGCACCGTAGTAATGGCTGTGTTTTAAGCCTAAGCCAAAGAAAAATCTGTAAACTGCCGATATTCAGGACGAATAAACCCTAAAATAATATCATCCTTTCCTACTCCTAATTCCAATAATTCCCCAGTTATTCCCCTTTCCGTACCATCCCATTCAATGCAGATTTTACCATCAATAATTCGCAGATGAAACACCACTGCATGAACTCTACCTGTTCTATCCCAACCCGTATCCATTAACAAATAATTATCAGATTCTTGATCACAAATACATAAAGCCTCAATTTTTCCATGACTAGGTTTATACTTAGCGTGATTTCCAACAATACTAATTATAATTCTTCTGTATTTTTCTAACTTATCCATTGTACAATTACCTCCTGAATTGGATCGAAAATAATGTAATTAATCTGCTGTTGATCACTTAAAATATCTTGAATAGCTGGTTTAAGAAAAAAGTCTTGATAAGCAGCTTCAGGAATCGCTAAATATAATTTACGTTCTGGATTGATTCTTTTAATTAAACTAACATAAATATTATATTGTCCTAATGTTTTTTCTAATTCTGTAATTAAAGAAGGGCTATTAAAAACTTTTATTTCAATTACAATCTTTTGCTGCATCTTCTGGGCAGCAAATAATTTTTCTGCTCCTAAATCAGCATATAAACGCAAGCCTTTGTATTCTAGTATAAAGGGGTCATCGGTAATTACCCATCCATCTTTGGTTAGAGCATTTTTAACTTGATTGTGATATAAATCGTACTGTGGCATTACTAAATCAAGAATATTAACTTTAGCCTAACAAAAACCACCTTCATCACCCACACCTGTCAGCAAACTCTTATCATCTAACACTTTGCTGAGAGTCGCAAATACTTCCGCACCCCAACGCAATGCTTCTTTAAAAGAAGGCGCACCGATAGGAACAATCATAAACTCTTGAAAATCAACGTTATTGGATGCGTGCGCCCCACCGTTGATCACATTCATCAAGAGTACAGGAAGCAAATTCGCCAAAAGTCCACCCAAATAGCGATAGAGAGGAATATCCAAAGCTACTGCACCTGCTTTGGCTGCTGCTAAAGAAATACCTCAAATGTGCCTGTGGAAGCGCCGCTAGGAACTTGCGCGAGTCCCACTGCACCACCAGCTAAATGTACTTCTGCTTCTAGGGTAGGTCTTCCCCGTGAGTCAAGGATTTCGCGGGAGATAATGGCTTCAATAGCGGTGTCTAGGTATTTTGTCATTCGTGGTTTGTCCTTGATTTTGAGTATGTCGTCAGGGTTTAACCTTTACAGTTTACTAATAACCCAATCGCTAGTTTATGTGTTTCTGGGGGAAAATCGGCTGAGATTAAAGAATATTTCCAGTAATGAGGGGCGGTAATGTTCCCTGAGTATGAAAGAAAACATGGAATTTGTCAGAATCAGGATTTATAGGATTAAAGGATGTACAGGATTATTTATTGATAATTTATTTTGTCTGATAGTGTAGCCATATCAGACATATATTTCTAAATCTGCTTGTGTTACAATTTACTCATCGCAGTAGAATTTATGAGTAAGATAAAAAAGTGTATAATGATTTAAGTTACCCTGCAAATTTATACATTCTTGGAAAGAGAAGGAAAGAAATTAAATGACAGCAGTAATTACTAATCATATTGAAATTACACCAGGGATATGCGGTGGTAAACCTCGCATTGCTGGACATCGAATTAAAGTGCAAAATATCGTTATTTGGTATGAACGCATGGGAATGTCACCAGATGAAATGGTCTATCATTATCCCAGTATTACTTTAGCGGAGGTTCATGCAGCATTGGCTTATTATTATGATCATCTAGAAGAAATTAGAAAAGATATAGAAGAAGATGAAATATTTGCTAAAGAGATGAAATCTCAAACGCCTTCTTTAGTACAGCAAAAACTTCAAAAAGGTCATGGTTAGAGAAATTAAATTTCATTTAGATGAAAATGTCAGTAGTGCGATCGCTGGTGGACTTCGTAAAAGAGGAATTGATGTAACGACAACTCCAGAACAAGGACTTATTGCGGTATCTGATGAGTTGCAATTAGAATTTTCGGTATCTCAAGGAAGAGTTATATTTACTCAGGATACGGATTTTTTGAGATTACATCAAGTCAATACAAATCACTTGGGAATTGTTTATTGTCCTCAGCAAATAAAATCTATTGGACAGATTATTCAGGGTTTAGTATTAATTTGGGAGTTGCTATCACCTGAAGAGATGTTTGGGAGAATTGAATATTTATGAATGAAGAAAGCGATCGCACTTATGAAGTCAATGTGGCTAGAGGCTAGAGGGCGATCGCTATATGGCAATATTCAATATTGAGCTAACCGTTACTGAAGAGAATCTTAATCTTTTAGCCCTTTTGATTTAGAGTGGTGACTATTTCATACCCAATTTGGGTTTTTTGTTTTTTACTCTTAATATTTCGGATTTTAATGGAACTAATTTGATTAGCATTAGTCAAATGTGTTCCTCCACAAGCTTCTTTTGCTAAACCACCAACATCCAATTTACGGACTCCTGCTTCATGAACTATTTTCAGTGGCATACTATTTCTAATTACTTCATCAAGTTTTTCCTCTAGCATTAGCTTTAACTTATTTTCATCAATTGGACTACCTATAAATGTGACTTTAGCTTATCCAGGAAAGTGATGTCCTTGGACTGCTTTTAGGTTGGGTTCAATTTTTTCCACTAAAGCAGCTAATATATGACCTGCGGAATGTAAAGACATTTGCTGAAAACGCCATTCTTCATCAACACGCAGCATAACCATACTTCCAATTTCAAAATCAGGTTTATCCTTTACAATGTGGTTAATTTGAATGAGAATATCAAAAAATGGGTGAAACCGAAAACAGCAACACCAACTTTAATGAAGCTATCCGACTATTCAACGAAATGGAAGCACCCAAGCAAGTTGAGAAAGTAGAAAAAGCGAAAATCCAAAATTAAGCCAAAGAAAAATCTGTAAACTGCCGATATTCAGGACGAATAAACCCTAAAATAATATCATCCTTTCCTACTCCTAATTCCAATAATTCCGCAGTTATTCCCCTTTCTGTACCATCCCATTCAATGCAGATTTTCCCATCAATAATTCGCAGATGAAACACCACTGCATGAACTCTACCTGTTTTATCCCAACCTGTATCCATTAATAAATAATTATCAGATTCTTGATCACAAATAGATAAAGGCTGAATTTTTCCATGACTAGGTTTATACTTAGCGTGATTTCCAACAACACTAATTATAATTCTTCTGTATTTCTCTAACTTATCCATTGTAAAATTACCTCCTGAATTGGATCAAAAATAATGTAATTAATCTGCTGTTGATCACTTAAAATATCTTGAATAGCTGGTTTTAGAAAAAGTCTTGATAAGCAGCTTCAGGAATTGCTAAATATAATTTACGTTCTGGATTAATTCTTTTTATTAAACTAACATAAATATTATATTATCCTAATGTTTTTTCTAATTCTGTAATTAAGGATTTCGCGGGAGATAATGGCTTCAATAGCGGTGTCTAGGTATTTTGTCATTCGTGGTTTGTCCTTGATTTTGAGTATGTCGTCAGGGTTTAACCTTTACAGTTTACTAATAACCCAATCGCTAGTTTATGTGTTTCTGGGGGAAAATCGGCTGACATTAAAGAAGATTTCCAATCACGACGGGTGATAATGTTCCCTGAGTATGAAAGAAAACATGGAATTTGTCAGAATCGGGATTTACAGGATTAAAGGATGTACAGGATTATTTATTGATACTTTATTTTGTCTGAATCAGGATGCTCAGGATTAAAGGATGTACAGGATTATTTATACTGCTTGACTGTTTCTGAAGAAATTAGTTGCTATTTTTAATATTTAGGTACAAAATCCTGACAATCCTCAAATTCTGGATATCCTGATTCAGACAGATATTTCTACATTTTTGTATGTTATAATTTTCAGAAAATAGCAAAGATTATTTATGAATACAGTAGAAATTCGTCAACAAATTCAAGAATATGTTGATAAACTGTCACCAGAAAGATTATTAGTGGCTGTTGATTTTTTGGCGTATTTGGCAGATAGACAAGATAATGATGCTACTGAAGAGTTATTGAAAATTCAAGGATTTAAAGAAGATTTTGCTAAAGCGAAAGAAAATGTTAAAGAAGGTAAGGTAATTTCTGTTGAGCAACTTAAACGAAAATATTAACTATACGGTTGTTATTGGCATTGATGCTCAAGATTTTTTTGAATCTGCTTCTGCTACTTTACAAAAGAAGTTAGACAGATGTTTTGAAATTTTAAAGATTGAGCCGCGTAATTATCCTAATATAAAAGCACTGAAAGGTGAATTCTCAGGTTATTATCGTTATCGAGTGGGTGACTATCGAGTGATTTATGAAATTGATGATAATTCAAAACTGGTAACTATTTTGCTGATTGCACATTGAAGTAGAGTTTATGAGTAGCTGCAATAAATATTCGTCCCTTCCCACCTTAACTTATCTCATTTGTAAATACTCTTTAAATACAGCAGATAAATTAAATAAAACTTTTTCTTGGACAACTGTTTTCAGTAAATATCGTTGTTTTAAAGATTGTAAGCCATTAATCAATTGCATTGATGATAAGTCTAAGTTTTGTTTTATATCTTCTCTCGATGCAGGTTGATTAAATTTACTTAATGCTAGAACAATTTGCTGTTCTATAGATGATAATCTATTAAATACTTGACTCAAGTTAAATTAAATAAAAAAGTCAACAATTTTGAGAAATTGTATAGTTTGAAAATTGCCCTTGAGCGTGGTTTAATTAATGAACAAGAGTATAAGTAGGTAAACAAAATAAAAATGAGGGGTATTGCGTTTTGTAAAATGGCTGAAACCCAATCAGAATCTCGCATTGAGACAACTTTACATACCGTTATATACCTTTAAATTTTTCTGTTCACCTACTTACTCAAAGAAAAGCTTCACTTGAGTAAAGTAGTCGTGTAAGGTGCATTGATTTTTAAGATAGGGGTAAAGCAAAAGCTCATTGGTGTCAACTTAAGTAAAAAAAGTTAAAAATGGCTTATCTGTTTGCTTCCACACCCGCCCGGAAATTCATTTCCGGGCTAATAGCGAAAGTAAACTAAAGTTTACTCAAAAATTTCCGGGTTATTTAGTCATCTTCAGATGACTTCTGCTATTAGACTGGGAATATGGCTAACGCCACGCTACGCTATCATTCCCAGGCGGGCTAAAGGTTTTACGTTAAGTTGACACCAATGAGCATTGCTAAACCCCTTGTATCTTAATAAGGAGAGAAAAGAGTAAAATCTTAACTCAAGCAACGGAAGCAAAAGGCAGAGAGAAACTCGTTAAACCCCTAGGGACACCAAGCCCGCAACGTAGATCGAGTCATCTATGCCTAAACAGTGGAACCAGTTAAAACTGGACAGTATCAGAGGTCGCCCGCCAAAGGGTAAACCTGCATTTACAAGGATAGTTTATCACCACTAATTGCTAACTGAAGCAGCCCTTTAGAATCAAGATACCAATCTTATGATAAGTATAAGTACAGAGATAGATGTATTAGGAATTGATATCAGTAAAGCCAAATTTGATGTGGCATTACTCCGAGGACAAGAGAAAATTAAAAGTCAGGTATTTACCAATGACCTGGAAGGATTTACCGAATTGCAAGCCTGGCTAATCAGCCAGGGAGTAACTAATCTCCATGCCTGTATGGAAGCTACGAGCATTTACGGTAATGCCCTAGCCAGATTCTTGGTAGCGGCTGGATACAAAGTCAGCATTGTTAATCCATCACGAACCAAATCCTTTGGACGTAGTGAATTAAGTCGCACAAAAACTGACCGTGCTGATGCCAAAGTGATTGCTAGATTTTGTGTTGCCTTACAGCCTGCACCTTGGACACCACCGGCTTTAGAGGTGGAACAACTACAAGCTTTGGTACACCGTCTGGATCACCTAAATGCCATGCGCCAACAGGAGCAAAATCGCCTAGAAACTGTTGACCCTATTTTAGTTGAGGCAATTACGGCTCATGTTGATTTTCTCCATGAGCAAATTCAGACCACTAGGAATCTGATTCGTGATCACTTTCACAATCACCCTCATCTCAAGGCGCAACGGGATTTATTAACTTCCATTCCTGGCATTGCTGAACTGACTGCTACTGTGATTCTTGCAGAAATTCGTGATATTTCTGCTTTCGACAGTGCTGACCAATTGGCTGCTTTTGCGGGGCTTACTCCTCAAGAGTTTTCTTCTGGTTCTTCCGTTCATGGCAAACCTCGTTTGTCTAAAATTGGCAATTCCCGTTTGCGTCAGGCTCTTTTTATGCCTGCGATTGTTGCTCGTCGCTATAATCCTTTGATTCACTCCTTCTGTGAACGTCTTTTGGCTAAAGGTAAATCTAAAAAGTCTGTTATTGGTGCAGCCATGCACAAGCTTTTACGCCAAGTTTTTGGTGTTCTCAAGTCTCAGACCGCTTTTGACCCTAATTTTCTTTCTCCCACCACTTGACTTTCAAGACAGTATCTACCGCGTTGAGATATAATCATGAAAAATGCTATAATATAAACCTATCCCAAGCTATGTATGAAATATGAAAATAATTCTAGATAACTTAGAACCCAACCTAGTCGAAAATCTCAGATATCAAGCAGAACAACATGGACGGACTCTAGAGACTGAGTTAAAACTAATTTTAACACAAGCTGTTACCAAAAATGTCCGAGAAAACTCTCAGGAACAAACATTAATTCCCCTAGAAATATTAGCAGCACAGGTAAAAGATTCCTTAGATAATACAGGATATAATTCCCATGAGCAAATTATTAATTTAATTCAAGATGTAAAAAGAGAAATAGCTGAAGAACATTTATTAAAAGCACAGCATCGCAATGAGTTATGATATCCCTCAACGTCTATTTTTAGACACTAATATTTATATTATTGGTGTTGCTAATCAGGATAGTTATGAAAGAAAAATATTAGAATCAGTTGGTTTTTTACAATCTTCATCTGTAGAAGTTATCGTTTCAGAAGAATTATTAGATCAAATCTTACGAGTATCTAAACGTTTATATAATAAAGATTGGGGTAGTCAAATTGTTGCTCGGATTTGGCAGCAATTACAGGTTATTTATGTCAATTTTACTTCTGAGGAATGGCTCAAAATAGAAGAGTTAGGATTAATTCCTCGTGAAGATATTGGAGTTTATTTAACTGCTAGTAAGGGTGAAACTCAATGTTTTGTTTCTGCTAATTATAAACTAATTCGTTGTTTAGTTCAAGAAACAAAAGAGTTTGAATGTTTAACTCCTCAAGAATTTGTGAATAAGTATTTATCATAATTATTATTCCCAAAACTTATTATTCTATTTCACACTTTATTTTAAGCCACAAAAAAATCTGTAAACTGGCGATATTCAGGACGAATAAACCCTAAAATAATATCATCCTTTCCTACTCCTAATTCCAATAATTCCCCAGTTATCCCCCTTTCTGTACCATCCCCTTCAATGCAGATTTTACCATCAATAATTCGCAAATGAAACACCACTGCATGAACCCAACCTGTAACCATTAACAAATAATTATCAGATTCTTGATCAGAAATACATAAAGCCTCAATTTTTCCATGACTAGGTTTATAAGTAGTGAGACAGAATTAATTACATAATGTCATTGCGTTAGCGCAGCGTGGCGTTAGCCATAAGGAACAAAGTGAAATGAAGCAATCGCAAGGGTTGTGATTGCTTCCCTTCGCTCGCAATGACTGTAAATATTTTTGTCCAATTACTTACTTGGCGTGATTTGCAACAATACTAATTATAATTCTTCTGTATTTTCCTAACTTATCCATTGTACAATTACCTCCTGAATTGGATCAAAAATAATGTAATTAATCTGCTGTTGAGTTCCTAGTCTCTGACTAGGAATGCAGTTAATGAGGCTCTGCCTCTAATATCATTGAAGTCAGAGCCTTCTAGAATTTATTCCCAGTCAGAGACTGGGAATGAGATGACTTGAGTTCTTTGCGGGATAGATGTTTTACGCTAAAGAAATCGTCTTCTTGTCCGAGGTTCAGACTGTGTTCTTCGTAAAGGGACTACTTCTGCTTCGCTACCCTCCCTAGCTACTCGAATTAATAACGCAGAAGATACCAAACTAGCAACCATCGAATTACCACCATAACTAAACATAGGTAAAGGTAAGCCTGTAGTTGGTAACGCACCTGTAGTTACACCAATATGTAATAGTGATTGGCCAACCATAACAACTACTACACCAATTGCTACTAATTTGGACGTGAGATTTTTGGATTTAAGGGCAATAATTAATCCTAAAGTGGCAAATATTGCTAACATTAGCAAGAGTAAAATACCGCCAATAAAACCAAATTCTTCGGAAAAAATTGCGAAGATAAAATCAGTATCTTGAATTGGTAAATAGAATAACTTTTGTTGAGAAAGTCCAAATCCCGACCCCCAAGTTTGCCCTGAACCTACGGCTAATAAACTTTGTACTAACTGATAACCATCTCCTGTGGCATCCCCCCAAGGATTCATAAAGGACATAATGCGTTTACGTTGATATTCTTTGATACTAATACTGAGTAATGCTAAAAGCAGACCACCAAAGGCTGTTCCTCCCAAATATTTATATGGTATTCCTGCTGCTAAGGCAATGAACCAAATTGTCATGCCGCAAAGTGCTGTGGTACTTAAGTTAGGTTGGGCAAGAATTCCTAAAAGCACAAGACCAAAAACACCCAACCAAGATAAACGAATTCCCCAAGGTCGTTTTTCCCACTGGCCAAAAAGTGTGGCGCTTTGTAAAACTAAAAAGGGTTTAATTAATTCTGATGGTTGGATAGGAATGGGGCCAATGGCTATCCACCTAGCAGCATCAAAGGCTTTTTTTCCTAATCCTGGTATTAATGTCAGAAAAATCAGCATCAGAAAAAATATTAAAAACCAATGAGATACACCCAAGATTTTTCGCAATGGCAGATTAACAATGATGTTGAAAATAATTAAGGAAGCTATAGCCCAAAGAATTTGCCGTTTAAAATAATACAAACCGTCACCATGACGGGCATCAGCAACGGGATAGGATGCGGAAAAGAGGATGATTAAGCCAATAAACATCCACGTTAATGTTATCCAGCGCAACAATCGGGCTTCTAAACCCCAGCTAGAAACAGAATTATCAAAAATTGGGATTAAACGGAGTAGATTCACAATTTGGTAATTGGTAATTGGTGATTTTCTTCTTTCTTCTCCTGACTCCTGGGTGGGGAAACCCCGCCCCTGCTACAAGAAATGCTGTATTTAAATTAAAACTAAGTTATCTCGGTGAATCACAGTATCTGCGCCTCCATAACCCAGAATTGATGGGATTTCCCGTGAATGTCGTCCGCAAATTTTCTGCAATTCTTCACTATTATAATTCACTAATCCTCTAGCAATTTCATCACCATTACTATCACACAATTGCACCGCTTCTTGATTGTCAAATTCCCCTTCTATGGCTTTAATTCCCGCTGCTAGTAAGGATTTTCCCGCTTTGACAACGGCAGCGATCGCCCCCTCGTCTAAATATAATTTTCCTCCAGGAATCAAACCATAGGCTATCCAACGTTTGCGGGCTGAGGTTGGTTCTGGTTGCGGTGCAAAATGTGTACCAATCAGTTCCCCTTGAATAATTTTTTCAATGTTTCGGGGAAACTGTCCTTGAGTAATGACTGTACGGATACCAGCAGCGATCGCAATTCTCGCTGCCGAAATTTTAGTCATCATCCCTCCAGTCCCCCATTGAGAACCCTGTCCACCAGTTTGAATCTGTAAATCTGTCAGTTCTTGCATACTACTAACTAAACTAATTGGTTTAGCATCGGGTACGGAACGAGGATCGGCTGAATATAATCTATCAACATCCGTTAATAAAAATAACCAATCTGCTTCTACTAAACTAGCTACTAATGCAGACAGGGTATCATTATCCCCAAATTTTAATTCTTCTACCGCTACTGTATCATTTTCATTAACTATAGGAATTACTCCCAAACCTAGTAATTCTTGAAAAGTATTATTAGCATTCAGATAGCGGCTACGTTGTACCAAATCTGCCCTAGTTAATAATACTTGAGCAATTGGTTGTTGGAGAATACTAAATAAATCATCATATATACGCATTAATCTACCCTGTCCAACTGCTGCTACAGCCTGTTTTAAAGCTATAGTTTTGGGACGTTCCGTTAACCCTAACCGCGCACAACCGACTCCCACCGCGCCAGAAGAAACTAAAATTACCCGATGTCCCTGTCGTCTCAAATCACAGAGGGTTTCCGCTAAAGTAGCAATACTAGAAAGGGCTAATTGTCCTGTTTCTGGTTGAGTAAGGCTAGAAGTACCGATTTTAACAACAATTGTTTTGGTCATTAGTTAGTGGTCAGTTGTTATTCCCAAAAAATTATACAGCGCCAATCCCTCTATGGTGAAGGTTGGCGCTGTACGGGTTTATATTTATCTATTATGTGCTAGGGTCTTTTTAGGCTGACCCTGATGTTATTGAAATTAATAATCTCTGATTTTTTGCGAATTTGATAATTCCTTAACTATTTCTTTAGATTTACTTTCCTGACGAATGATAAATCTTTGTAAAGATTTGTATCTTAAAACTATTAATACAGCACGGCGAAAATAAACCAACCACTATAAATCTCCCAAAAGCTTATACCGTCTTCGTTTTGACCTTTGACTTTTGATTTTCGCCTAGCGGTACTAAGTAGGTAGACGTGAGATAAACAAAATGTGTATTGTAGAACCAAGAAACATTCCAATATAATTGCGCTGCCGCTTCATCCAACCTGCAAAAAAAATGGCGAAGGTATGGTTATCGTTGATAATATAACTATGCTTTCTAAGTAGGTTAACAGAAAAATTTAAAGGTATCTAACGATATGTAAAGTTGTCTCAATGCGAGACTCTGATTGAGTTTTAGCCATTTTACAAAACGCAATACCCCTCGGTTTTATTTTGTCCACCTACTTAGTTACCAATTATGACTATAGCCACTGAACGCCAGATTACACTAGAAGATTTTCTCAAGTTACCAGAAACTAAACCAGCATCAGAATTTATTAAGGGGGAAATCCTACAAAAACCTATGCCACAGGGTGAACATAGCTTAATTCAGACTACTTTTATTGAAGTTGTCAATGGACTAACCAGAAGTCAAAAAATTGCTATAGCTTTCTCCGAACTACGCTGTATTTTTTGTGGTAGTACCATTGTTCCTGATATTGCGGTGTTCCGGTGGGAGAGAATTCCCACAACTGAATCTGGGAAAATTGCTAACCGCTTTGAAATTCATCCTGACTGGGTAATAGAGATTCTTTCTCCTGAACAACTACAGAAAAAAGTATTAACAAAATTATTGCATTGTTCCCGACATGGAACTGAGTTAGCTTGGTTATTAAACCCAGAAGAAGAAAGTGTATTGGCTGTATTTCCTGGACAAAAAATTGAAATATATGAAGGTGATGATAAATTACCAATTTTGGAAAATATAAATTTAGAATTAACAGTTAAGGAAATTTTTGGTTGGTTGAGTTTTGGTTCATAACTGTAGCAAGGAAAGGGGGATGAGAAACTTTATCAAGGGCGGGTAAACCCCGCCCAGAAATGAATGTCAGGGCTAATAACCAAAGTCTACTAAGGGACTTCCAATTAAAAAAATCCCCAAAAGTTTCTTGTGGTGCGGGCATCTTGCCCGCTAATTACCAAGGACAGGCAGGATGCCCATCCCACAAAATTGGGTAATTTATTTTTTGGTGATCCCTAAAGTAGACTCAAGATTATTTAGTCATCAAAAGACAACTTTTGCTATGAGACTGGGAATATGGCTAACGCCACGCTTCGCTATCATTCCCAGGCAGAACTTATGCCCACCTGGATATTAAAATTGTTGTAAGAAGCGCAAATCGCTGTTATATAAACGGCGAATATCATCAATTTGGTGTAATACCATAGCAAAACGTTCTACACCAAAACCAGCAGCAAAGCCGCTATAAACTTCGGGGTCATAACCGACAGATTTTAAAACATTGGGGTCAACCATTCCGCAACCCATGACTTCTAACCAACGTCCTTTCCACTGTAAATCTACTTCTGCCGAAGGTTCAGTAAAAGGGAAATAACTGGCACGAAAGCGAATTGGTAAGTCACCAAATATTGATTGTAAAAAGATTTTGACAGTTCCTTTCAGGTCTGTAAAAGTTAGTCCTTCATCTATAGCTAAAAGTTCGATTTGATGAAAAACTGCTGAGTGGGTCGCATCTACATCATCTCTGCGATATACTCGACCTGGGGCAACAACTCGAATGGGTGGTTCTTCCTTTTCCATGTAGCGAATTTGCACTGAGGAAGTATGAGTCCGTAATAAATTACCATCTGGTAAATAGAAGGTATCTTGCATATCACGGGCTGGATGATCTGGGGGGGTGTTAAGTGCTTCAAAATTGTAGTAATCTGTTTCCATTTCTGATCCTTGGGCAACGGTGTAACCCATGCCGACAAAGATATCTAGGGTTTGGTCAATAATGCCATTGAGGGGATGAATCCGACCTTGGGGACGGTAAATACCGGGCATGGTGACATCTATGGTTTCCGCCTCTAGCTGTACCTGAATTTGAGCAGCTTCTAGGGTTGTGCGTTGCTGGTCAAGGCTGTTTTGAATAGCTTCTTTGACTGTGTTAGCGATCGCTCCAATTTTAGGCCGTTCTTCCGCGCTCATTTGCCCCATACTTCGCAATAGCGCCCCCAATTGCCCTTTTTTGCCTAAATAGTTGACTCTAAGTTCTTCTAGGCGTTCTAGGCTATCAGCAGAGGCGATCGCTGTTTCTCCTTCTTGCCGTAATGCTAAAAGTTGATCCTCTAAATTGCTAGTCATTAGTTATTGGTGATTAGTCATTAGTCATTAGTCTATAGTAGGGGACGGGGAACAGGGAAGCAGGGGGCAGGGGGCAGGGGGCAGGGGGCAGGGAGAATATTTATTGCCTATTGCCTATTGCCTATTGCCTATTGCCTTCTTCCTGACAACTGACAACTGACAACTGACAACTGACAACTGACAAATGAAATTACTAGTTAGCAATGATGATGGAATTTCTGCTTTGGGTATTCGTACCCTAGCCAACACTTTAGCAGCAGCGGGTCATGAAGTGACAGTAGTTTGTCCAGATCGAGAGCGATCGGCAACAGGACACGGATTAACTTTACTGCAACCAATTCGCGCGGAAATAGTAGAATCTGTTTTTCATCCTCATATTAAGGCTTGGGCTTGTGATGGTACGCCTTCAGATTGTGTAAAATTGGGATTATGGGCTTTATTAGATTCTCCACCCGATCTAGTGCTATCTGGAATTAACCAAGGGGCAAATTTAGGGACAGAAATCCTCTACTCTGGGACTGTTTCTGCCGCCATGGAAGGAGTCATCGAAGGTATTCCTAGTATTGCTTTTAGTTTAACCAGTCATACTCATAAAGACTTTCAAACAGCGGCTAAATTTGCCGAAATCCTAGTTGCTAAAATTGCCGCCCAACCACTGCCAGAATTGATGTTACTGAATGTCAACGTCCCCCCCCTATCTTGGGAAGAAATAGCTGGAGTTACTTTTACCAGACAAGGAGTACGACGTTACGTAGATGTTTTTGATAAGCGAACTGATCCCAGAGGTAAAACTTACTACTGGTTAACTGGAGAGGTGATCGAAGATGTAGAACCACCTATAGAACTAAACTTACCAACCCACATTCCCCTTGATGTTCATGCCATTCAAAAAAAATATATCAGTATTACTCCATTACAATATAATTTGACTTATGGGCATGGACTTAATCAGCTATCTGGGTGGGAATTTGAATTTCCCTAGATTGAGGCATTTTCATCTCAGCTAGAAAAAATTATAGAGACATCCGGTAAGCGTAAAACTCAGTGTCTTTAGACGCGCTCGTTTCCCACTTACCGTGAGGTCTTATGAAAAAAAACAGCTATGGCAGGAGTCAGGAGTAAAAACCTGTTGTGGACGGAGTTTTATTTCATGTCCTATACTCAAAACGGCTTGATTGTTTGATTCTAAACGTAGGGGTAAAGCATGAGCTAAACCCCTACACATCTGGGTTTTTTGTCATTTGGCAAAAG
>NZ_VILC01000092.1:17746-18766 GCF_009712065.1 Aphanizomenon sp. UHCC 0183
GTAGGCTTTCCCCCGCGCTCTAAAGAGACGCGGCTCCCAGTCTTCCCGCAATCTCCTGGTGGGAATTAGACGGTTTTTCGACCAAAGCGACAGCAAGGGAGAAAAACATGGAGGCAATTCACAAATCTTGTGTTACACTATTTCATAATAAATACTTTTCACTCTAATATGCTCAAAATTGTCAAAGTCAGATTATATCCAAATGCCCAACAACAGCAATCATTAGCACAAGCTTTTGGTAGCTGTCGTTGGCTATGGAATTATTTTTTGAATTTGATGAACGAAACTTATAAAGAGACAGGTAAAGGATTGTCTGGATACGAAGTTAAAAAGATAATTCCTCAACTAAAGAAAGAACATGAGTGGCTATCTTTAACCTATTCTCAGTGCTTGCAACAAGTCTGTTTAAACCTGGGAGTTGCATTTAACAATTTCTTTGAAAAAAGAGCTAAATACCCCAAGTTTAAATCTAAGCATGGTAAGCAGTCTATTCAATATCCTCAAAATGTTAAAATTGCTGATCATCAATTAATCCTACCAAAAATAGGGAAAGTATCAGCAATTATTCATCGAGAGATTGAAGGGAAAATTAAAACCGTAACCATCACCAAAAATTGTAGTGAACAATATTTTGCTGCAATTTTATTTGAAGATGGCAAAGATAAACCAGAGTTAATTGCAGAAGGCAAAGCAATAGGTATTGATTTGGGGCTAACTCATTTTGCAATTACCAGTGATGGTTCTAAATTTGATAACCCCAGAATACTTAATAAGCATGAGAAAAACTTAAAATTAAAACAACAGCAATTATCTAGAAAACAAAAAGGCTCTAACAACCGAAATAAAGCTAGAAAGAAAGTTGCTAGAGTTCATAGAAAGATAACTAATTGTAGAGAAGATTTTCTTCATAAACTATCTCGTAGGATAGTTAACGAAAACCAAGTTATTGTGGTAGAAAATCTTCATGTTAAGGGCATGATGCAAAATCACTGCCTAGCCAAATCTATTCAACAAGTTGGT
>NZ_VILC01000092.1:19056-39144 GCF_009712065.1 Aphanizomenon sp. UHCC 0183
CTGTAATGAGTACCCGAAAACAAACATAAACACGATGATGATTAGCATACTACGTAAATTTACGATTGTTTGTTTAGCCTTGACCTTGTGCTTAACAACTGTCGCTTGTGGAGGAGGAAACGACGCTAATTCCTCAAGTCGGAACATTAGCCAAACTCCTACTCCTACCAAGTTAAATGATGGTCAGTATGAAGTACAACAGGGTACATACAACGATGCCAATGGTGAGTATACCTTGTTTTTACTCAATAACAATCCCCCCAGCTTTGCCACAGAAAAGCTACAAATGGCACGATTGACTGATGATGAAATCAAAGCAGGTAAGAAAACTTACTTAAAAGTAGAAAATAGTCAGCCAATCTTATACATGACTGAAGACTTCAAACTTGAGTACGTCCATAATGTCACTGAAACCAGAAACAATCCCCAAACCGGACAACCGGAAACTGTAATTGTCCGTCAGCAAAGTAGTTTTTGGGCTCCTTTTGCCGGAGCTTTAGTTGGTAATGTTGCGGGTCAAGCTATTGGTAGTATGTTATTTAGACCTCAATATTATGTTCCCCCCGTGTATCAGCCCGGTGGAATCATGAATGGTTATGGTGGCTATGGTTCTAACTATGACTCGGCTGTTTCTAGTTACCGTTCTCGCTACAATGAACCACCCGCAGCAGTGAGAAATCGCACGGCCTTCCGCACCACAGGAAACATCAGAAATTCGTCTTCAGGAACCGCAAACCGCACCACCACTGGACGAGCTTCTGGTTCTGGGTTTGGTTCTAGTACCCTTCGTCCTTCTGGTAACTCTAGCTCTACCCGACGCAGTTCTGGTAGTAGTTTTGGTAGTGGTGGACGTTCTTCCAGTCGTCGTTCTTCCGGTTTCGGTAGCAGAAGAAGATAGGGAGTTTATTCATTAAAAAAATACCCAAAAATTTCTTGTGGTGCGGGACGAATTGCCCGCTAATCATCACAGACGGGCAGGATGCCCATCCCACAAAATTGGGTAATTTATTTTTTGGTGATCCCTAACGCACTTGTTGGGTTACGCTATCGCTTAACCCACGCTACAATAAATGCTAAAGCTTCAAGTCTTTAGCATTGACACTAATAAGTAGGTTGGCGTTGAAAATTGTCGTTATGGCAAGGCAAAAGGCAATACTTCGACTTCGCTCAGTAACCAGAGGCAAGAGTGAAGAGGGTTTAGGCGATTTTACATTTCTTTACACAGTTTGGTTTTATTGTGTTCACCTACTTAGACTGAGGATTTTGATTTGTCACTGATTGTGCTAGTTTGCCATTAGAAAGAACAGCAATAGCACGGGTATATTGAGGATCGCTATTTGTACCAATTAAATTCGGATTAGAAGCTAATTGGCGTTCTTGAGTTTGGGTCAAGTCCAGCTTGATATCGGGAGCAATTCCTTTATGATTGATGTCTGTACCATTTGGTGTATAGTAATGGGCAATAGTCACAGCTAAACCTGAACCATCTCCTAGTTCATGGACTGACTGTACCAAAGCCTTACCGAAGGTTTGACTACCAACAACTACAGCCCGTTTATTATCTTTGAGTGCGCCAGTGAGGATTTCACTAGCACTAGCGGAATTACCGTCAACTAAAATTGCTAAAGGTAGCTTGGTAATTGCTGTCTGATTGGCTTTTGTTTGAGAGCTTGATCCTTTGCGGTCTACGGTTTTGACGATATGACCATCATCTAGCCACATCCGGGCGATTTCTATACTCGCATTTAATAAACCACCAGGATTACCTCGCAAATCTAAAACGTAGGAATCAACTTTTTGGGCTTTTAAAGTGCGAATAGCTACCCGCATTTGATCCGCCGCATGGGAGCTAAATTCTTGTAACCGAATATATCCTACTCGGCGACCAGATTCTTGTTTGAGGGTATACCGGACTGTGGGAACTTCTATAGTTGCCCTTGTTAATTTAACGTTAAATTTGTTATTTGGTCTTTCTAAATCTAAGCTGACAGAAGTACCTATTTGACCACGAATCAATTTTGAGGCATCTTCTACTGTCATTTTTAGGGTAGATTTGCCATCTATTGCCAAAATCTCATCGCCTGATTTCAGTCCAGCTTTGAGGGCTGGAGAGTTTTCTATGGCTTCTATAACCGTGAGGCGTTTGGTTTTTTCGTTAACTTGCATCCGAATCCCAATCCCGGACACTTCCCCAGATGTTTGGTTTGTCAGGGATTCATATTGTTTGGGGTTCATAAACCGGGTGTAGGGATCACCTAGCTTTTGTAAAGCCTCGCGGATTGCTACATAAGCCTCGTCTTTAGAAGTATAGTCTTTACTTAATAGACTTTGCCTGACCGCTTGCCAATCTTGTTGGTTAAATTTTCCATCAACATATTCACGATTCACCAACTGCCAAACTTGGTCAACTAATGCTTTCGGACTATCTTGTAAAGCAGCATGAACGCAGCGTGTCCAAGCTTGACCAAATACAGATATAGTAGCAGTTGTGGCGATCGCTCCACCAATCAGGGCAGCTTGGAGCGGTGAGTAACGTTTCGCAGATTGGTTCATGTATATTAGCTGAAATAGTTGTGTTTTTGACAGTTTATCAATCAGAATTTTCTGATGTTTGCTAGTTTTTTATCCTAATAACCTTGATAATTCATCTACCTTTGGTTTTTTGTTAATGATCAGTTAGATATTTTATTTGTCGGTTAACAAATACGGTTCGAGTTGATCAGTTTTTTTACAGAACAATCCAAGTATGTAACACTTAGGTGAGTGTCACTTGTAAATGCCCAATTATTTCCCTTCACCATAGCACTTTCTTCGCTGAGTAGCTGTCATTTGCCTCAATAGATAGTTAAAGTTTTATTAACTATCTATGCTTGATAAATGTACTATCAACTTGATTAATTCATTTTCAGGGCAGATTTAAGTAATTGTGACAATTGTTACAAAAATTATTTTGGGAGTTAAATCTGCTCCTGATTTTTTGGCTGGGTTTACCAATATAACGCTAGTACCCCAAGGCGGAAGTCAAAAGTCAAAAGTCAAAAATAATATGGCGTTAGGACTTGCGCGCTGTACAAATTCACGATGATGTGCATGAACATTTCAGCATAGTATATTTTAGGTAAAGTTTGTTGATTTTAACCTAACTTGTGATTTATATACTTTCTATCATAGGCGATCGCCCTCAATCCAGCTTCACAAAATATTAATTTAACCCACGCAGGTGAGTTTTGTCTGTGTAGACGCGGTTTCTAACTCCTGCATCTCTAAAAATCTGTTCTATGGTGCGTCAGATATCAACAATCTGTTTATTTGCAGGATTTATCCAGTCTGACGCACCCTACCAATGTGCTGCTTATTTTGAGTAAATTAAGGTAGAATATCGGATAAATGTGCTACTTACCAAGATTATGAGCCTGTGCATCAATCCTAGCTGCTCAAAGCCGCAAAATCCAGATAATCTCCTCTTTTGTAAAACCTGTGGTTCAGGGTTGTTGCTACAAAACCGCTATCGGGTAGTAGTTAGGCTAGGAGGTGGTGGTTTTGGTGATACATTTGAAATCAATGAAGTCAGAACCAATAAAACCAAAGTTCTCAAAGTCTTAACTAATAATAGCCAGAAAGCTATAGAAGCATTTAAACAAGAAGCCGAAGTTTTAAGTCAACTTAATCATCCGAGTATTCCCAAAGTAGAACCAGGCGCTTATTTTGAACATTATTCTCGCAACAGCAAAACCCCAATTCATTGTTTCGTAATGGAAAAGATTGAGGGAGAAAACTTACATGAGTATATGAAAAAAAATAGTTTGCGTCCCATTAATCAAACTACAGCAATAGAATGGTTGAAAGATTTACTGATTATTTTAGAACAAGTCCATAATAAAAACTTTTTTCACCGAGATATCAAACCATCTAACGTCATGTTGAGGGTTGGAGATACTCAACTAGTATTAATTGATTTTGGCACGGTTAGAGAGGTGACAAACACAGTCATGATTCAGCAAGGTGGAGTTACCGGATTTAATTCTCCCGGTTACACACCTTCGGAACAATTGACTGGTAACGCTGTAATGCAATCTGATTTCTTTGCTTTAGGACGGACATTTGTTTATTTACTCACGGGTAAAGAACCACTTGATCAAGAAATGTATGATTCTTATCATGCGACATTAAATTGGCGTAATTATGCACCGCAAATATCAAAAATGTTGGCAGATTTGCTAGATGAGATGATGCAAACTTTATATAAGGATCGTCCTCAAGATACCCAAGAGATTTTACAAAGGATAGCGAAAATAGAAAAAGCTTTACAACCACCACCTCCAAAACCTCAACTACAACCTCAACCTATTAAATATCAACCAAAACCAATTTCTCAGAAGCAGAAAAATACAACTCGTCGAGATTTTATCCAAACTGTGAGTTTAGTTGTTGGTGGTGCTGTTATCGCAGTTGTAGGACAAAATTTATTTTCTGGAAAGCCAAATCAAACCTCAACACCAAAAATTACAACTTCTCCAAATACTCCAAGTCCAACACCAGAAAATACAACTTCCCCAAATACTCCAACACCAGAACCAACACCAAAAATTACCACTCCCCCACTTCAAACCTTCAGTTTTGAAGTTGTCACCACAGACGCAACTGGAAGCATCACCAACCGCCGCAACGCCAGTGCAAAATACTTCACAGAAGACTTAGGAAACGGTGTTTTGTTGGAAATGGTGGAAATCCCAGGGGGAACATTTATGATGGGTTCACCCGCAAATGAAGCAGAACGAGGTTCAGATGAAAGTCCCCAACACCAAGTAACTGTTCCGAGTTTCTCTATTGGGAAATATGAATTGACACAGGCGCAGTATCAAGCTATTATGGGAAGTAATCCTGCTAATTTTAAAGGCAATAACCGCCCAGTTGAAAATGTTCGTTGGGGTGATGCTGTTGCCTTTTGTGAAAAGTTAAGTCAAAGAACAGGAAAAAAATACAGATTACCCAGTGAGGCGGAATGGGAGTATGCTTGTCGTGCCGGAACTACTACACCATTTTATTTTGGTGAAAGTATTACTCCAGAACTGGTAAACTATGATGGTAATTATTCTTACGCTTCTGCTTCCAAAGGTCAATATCGCCAACAAACAACAGATGTAGGAACTTTTCCCCCTAACGCTTTTGGTTTGTACGATATGCACGGGAATGTCTTGGAATGGTGTCAAGATGACTATAAAGAAAATTATACAAATGCGCCTACAGACGGCAGTGCTTTGACAATCCTAAGCAGTGCTGGTAAACTGCTGCGCGGTGGTTCGTGGTACAACGTTCCTGGGGATTGCCGTTCTGCTTATCGCTACCTCAGCAACCTCGATCGCAACTACGACAATATTGGTTTTCGGGTTGTATGTAGTGGTGCGGCGAGGACTTAGTAGCCCTTTACACTCTTGCTCTTTTGCCCTCTTCTCTTCTTTTTCTTCTCCCTTCTTAACCCACCGCCGTGAGGCGGAAAATATTTTTCTCCAAAAAGCTGATTTTGGTATCTGGATTCAGTATAGCACACATTTTTCATTTTGTCAGAATCAGGATGTCCAGGATTTGAGGATGTACAGGATTTGAGGATGAAGCAATTCTCATTTTGACAAGAATAAAATAAGGTTAGAATCACGGATTTAGACGGATTGCACTGATTTCACGGATTTTAGTAACTCTTATCATAGCAAACAACCTCATCCGGATCACGGATTTAGACGGATGGCACTGATTTCACGGATTTTAGTTACTTTTAAGTTAAAATAAAAGAAATAGCAAAGTCCTCATCAGTATATGGTTACATCAACACAACCAACAACCCAAACCTTATACGATCAAGATTATTACCTGTGGATAAGAACAACCATTAACCAACTTCGCGCAGGACAATTTTCTGCGATTGATTTAGAGAATTTATTAGAAGAATTGGAAACTATGGGTAGAAGTGAAAAACGAGCAATTGAAAGTTTATTAATTAAGCTGCTTGTACATCTGCTCAAACTCCAATATTGGGATACTGAAAGAGAAAGAAATCAAGGACATTGGCAAGGAGAAATTAGAACATTTCGCAGACAAATTAAAAAGGCTATTAAAGATAGTCCTAGTTTAATACCTTACATTTTAGAAATATTTGATGAATGTTATCAGGATGCTAGAAAAGAAGCATCAGATCGCTCAGAACTTCCTCTTGACATATTCCCCCTTACCCCAATTGCTTCTTTAGAACAAATCCTAGATGAAACCTGGTTTCAGTGAATATAGCTGCAATCATCAGACAATTAATTAAAACCCAGTTAAAATAAAAGAAATAGCAAAGTCCTCACCAGTATATGGTTACATCAACACAACCAACAACCCAAACCTTATACGATCAAGATTATTACCTGTGGATAAGAACAACCATTAACCAACTTCGCGCAGGACAATTTTCTGTTGTTGATTTGGAGAATTTATTAGAAGAATTGGAAACTATGGGTAGAAGTGAAAAACGAGCAATTAAAAGTTTATTAATTAAACTGTTGGAACATCTACTCAAGCTAAAATGTTGGGATAGTGAAAGAGAAAGAAATCAAGGACATTGGAAGGGGGAAATTAGGACTTTTCGTATACAAATAAAAGATGAACTTAAAGATAGTCCTAGTTTAAAACCTTATATTTTAGAAATATTTGATCAATGTTATCAAGATGCCAGAAAATTAGTCAGCGACAGATCAGAACTTCCTCTTGACATATTCCCCCTTACCCCCATTGCTTCCTTAGAACAAATCCTAGATGAAAACTGGTTTCCTAAATATAGCTGCAATCATCAGAGTAAAGACGACTAAAATAGATACTTAACTCACGCTTCCTCAAGGAGTATCTAGCGGTGCAGCCAGATTTAGTAGGTTTGGAAATTAGCAAAGGGGAACTAAAACGCTTAACTGGATTTGATCCAGAAGATGTTTTCCGTCCCTCAATTATGGCAGACAAGGACAAGCGACTCAGTTTTTTTCTGAATGAAGCTTTAGTAGCTTTGGCGCTGACACCGATTATAGTTGGTGGTATTTATGCTTTTATTATTTTACCCACATTGGGGTCGTCCAATAAATTGGGGCTGATTCTATTGATTATAGTACCTGTAGGGGTGGTTGTGGGGCGATCGCTCTGGCGGAAAAAAAATTGTCCCTACGCACTCACCATCCTACTAGACGAAGTTGAAAAATATCACCAAGTCGTCCAAGCTATAGATATTCATGATCAACTGACTAACTCCGGTAACACTCAAGGTAACATTAGCGACAGAGAACAGGTAATATCTGCATTGCAACTCATTCGGGAAGATTTAGTCCGCGCTTTAAAAAGTGAACGGATTTTGCGCGATAATAAAAAACTGCTTGCTAATAACCAAGATTTAGTGGTAAATAATTTAGCTAATCTGCAAACCTTACAAGTTAGTAGTCAAGCTAGTGAATATGCTCAACTTCTTAATCAATCATTGCAGATTGCCTTAGATGTACAAGCAGAACTCAGAAAACTCGCAAAGGTGTAATCATAAATTTATTCCCCAAAATTAATGCTTAAACCCTACCAAACTGGAGAACCCTAAATGATATCTAAATTATTGAGTAAAACTCTTTATGAACAAGATTATCCCCAGTGGTTAGAAATTACCTTGCAACAATTAGAGACAAAGGATTTAGAAAATATTGATTGGGAAAATTTAATTGAGGAGATTGCGGCATTGGGGAATGAACAAAAACACAAATTAGAAAGTTATCTACTGCAACTTCTTAAACATCTGCTATTGTACCAGTATTGGAGTATTCCCGACTGTAAAAATCATTGGGAGGTAGAAATTGATAATTTTCGGGTAGAAATCAGGAAATTAACCAAATCAAAAAACCTCTACAATTATCTATTAACCGTGCTGGATCAAGTTTATAATGATGCAGCCCGACAAGCAAAGAAAAAAAGTGGTTTAAATTGCTTTCCTCCAATTTGTCCTTACACAATTGACCAAATTTTAGATGTCGAATATCTACCACCATGTCCATATTTATGAATAACCAACCTAAAATAATTGTCCTTGATGATGATCCTACAGGTTCACAAACCGTCCATAGTTGTTTACTATTAATGCGCTGGGACGTAGAAACTTTACGTTTAGGACTAAAAGATGATGCTCCGATTTTCTTTATTTTAACAAATACTCGTTCTCTGACTCCAGAAACAGCCGCATCTGTAACTAGGGAAGTTTGTCATAACCTGAAACTTGCCTTAGCAGCGGAAAAAATCGCCGATTTTCTCGTAGTTAGTCGTTCTGACTCTACCTTACGGGGACATTATCCCATAGAAACTGATGTGATTTCCGAAGAACTCGGTCCCTTTGATGCTCATTTTCTTGTACCAGCATTTTTTGAAGGGGGAAGAATTACCCGCGACAGTATTCATTATCTAATTATTGATGATGTTCCCACTCCTGTACATGAAACAGAATTTGCCCGTGATTCTGTTTTTGGGTATAATTACAGCTATCTACCTAAATATGTAGAAGAAAAAACCAAGGGACGGATTAAAGAAGATCATGTTACGAGATTTTTACTCCCAGATATCCGTGCTGGTAGTTTAGAAAACTTATTACAACTTGAAAATAATCAATGTGCTGTAGTAGACGGTGAAAATCAGCAGGATCTTAATTCTTTTGCGGTAGATGTATTAACAGCCGCAAGTCGGGGAAAACGCTTTTTATTCCGTTCTGCTGCTAGTATTTTAACAGCTTTGGCTGCCTTACCACCCCAACCCATTGCTGCTGAAAATATGGCAAAATATGTGCGCGGTGGTAAACCTGGTGCAATTATTGTTGGCTCTCACGTTAAAAAGACAACTCAACAGTTAGAATCATTATTACAAGTTGAGGGGACAGTAGGTATAGAAGTGAATGTGTGCCTATTACTTGAGAATGGGGTAAATGAATCTGCTAAACTGCTAATCGAGATTATCGAAAATGTCAAAGTAGTACATGGTGCTGGTAAAACGCCAGTAGTTTATACTAGCCGTCAGGAATTGGCTTTTAAAGATGTCAAAACTAGATTAGATTTTGGCAATACAGTTTCAGCTTTACTTATGGATATTGTCCAGGGTTTACCATCTGATCTAGGATTCCTAATCAGTAAGGGGGGTATTACTTCTAACGATGTCTTGAGTACGGGACTGGCTTTAACTTCAGCCCGATTACTTGGTCAAATTTTAGCAGGTTGTTCAATGGTAATTACCCCATCTGATCATCCCCTGTTTCCTAATTTGCCAGTGGTGTTGTTTCCCGGTAATGTCGGTAATACTGATGCTTTAGGATTAGTTTATCAAAGATTGATAGGGAATAGGGAATAGGGAATAGGGAAAGGCAAGAGGCAAGAGGCAAGGGGCAAGGGGCAAGAGGCAAGAGGCAAGAGGCAAGGGGCAAGAGTCTTACCAATTACCAATTACCAATTACCAATTCTCAATCTTTTATGAAAATCTCAAATTTTAGTGTATTTTGGCTAGTGCTGCATGAATTCTGATTCTGCTAAACCTGATGAAATAAATTCTGAATTTCCTAAGTCAGAATCAATTTTTAATCAGGTTGATAAAAAGGTAAATAATTCTCATTCTGTCCCAGACAATGTAGATGTTGCTGATTCTACTAAACCTGATGAAATAAAGTCTGAATTTCTGAAATCAGAATCGGTTTTTTATCAAGTTGATCAAGAGGTAAATAATTCTAACTCTGGCAAGATAAATACAGATTTTGCTGATCATAAAGTAGAATCTAGTCCCATTATCCCTACTAATTCAGAGTTAAATTCTGTAATTGCTTATTTAAAGGGTAATTCTGCTGCTGAAAATCCAGAATTTAATATTCCTAATGAGGGGGAGACTGGTGCTATTTTAGCTAATTTACCAAATACTGATTTAGAATTAATAGAACAAAAGGTAGATCATAATATTCAAGTTCAGTTAAAAACTGAAGGAGAGCGACTATTATTAATTTTGCCCACCGAGTTGCAAGTACCGGCATCAGAATTTAATTGGGGGGAAATTTGGCAACAAATGAAACAGCGTCTCAATGCGGGCGATCGCTTACGGAAACCAAATACATTCCTGCATCTAGTAGCCAAAGATAGATTGTTAGATAACAGACAATTGCAAGATTTGGCAGAAACTTTAAATACATACCAAATTCAACTAAAATCTGTAGCTACCAGTCGAAGACAAACTGCGATCGCCGCTTGTACCCTGGGTTATTCCGTAGAACAAATCCAACTCCAAACATCCCTCACCTCGGATATTCAACCGACTCCCAGCGCCCTAGCAGATGCCCTCTATCTGCAAATGACGGTCAGATCAGGTGTGGAAATTCGTCATCCCGGTACGGTAATCATCTTGGGAGATATCAATCCTAGTGGTATCGTCATTGCCGATGGGGATATTCTCATTTGGGGACGATTGCGGGGAGTTGCCCATGCTGGTGCCAGTGGGAATCGGGAATCTCTGATCATGGCTTTGCAAATGGAAGCAACCCAATTGCGAATAGCTGATGCTGTTGCTAGATCCCCAGAAAAAACCCTCACCGGCTTCTTTCCTGAAGTTGCACATATTACACCTGAAGGAATTCGCATTGTTAAAGCCGATGATTTTTACCGCAGTCAATTAAGTAGTCGAATGCAATTAATTACACAAAATCTGATCTAAAATTCTTGCCCAGTTAAGAATCTACAGCAGCTTTTAACAGTCAGCAGTAAAACCCTTTCGGTGCAAGGTTTGATAATTAATATTTGTACCTCATTTACCTGCAATATACTGGATATGTAATTAATTTCTGTTAGGTTACTAAATTAGAATCAATCAATAGCAATAAAAATATTTTATTGTTGTTCCCTGAACTTTCATAAAGCATTATCATGACTCGCATTATTGTCATTACCTCCGGTAAAGGGGGAGTCGGTAAAACCACAGTTTCAGCTAATTTAGGGATGGCTTTAGCCAAAATAGGCAAACAAGTAGCCTTAATTGATGCAGATTTTGGGCTGAGAAATTTAGATTTACTTCTAGGACTAGAAAATCGTATTGTTTATACAGCAGTAGAGGTCTTGGCAAGGGAGTGTCGTTTAGAACAAGCTTTAGTTAGAGATAAGCGACAACCTAATTTGGTACTTCTCCCAGCTACCCAACATCGCAACAAAGAATCCGTTACACCCGACCAAATGAAGTTACTGGTAAATGCTTTAGCGCAAAAGTACCAGTATGTGATGATTGACTGCCCCGCAGGAATTGAAATGGGGTTTAAAAATGCGACTGCACCCGCTAAAGAAGCCCTAATTGTCACCACTCCCGAAATTTCCGCCGTCCGCGATGCTGACAGGGTAGTGGGATTACTCGAAGCCCAAGGTGTCAAAAAAATTAACTTAATAGTTAACAGGATTAGACCGGCAATGGTACAGGCAAATGATATGATGTCTGTAGAAGACGTTCAGGAACTTCTCGCCATCCCCATAATTGGAATCATCCCCGACGATGAGCGGGTGATTGTTTCTACCAATCGTGGCGAACCTTTAGTATTATCAGACACTTCCTCTTTAGCTGCCACCGCTTTTGAGAATATTGCTCGGAGATTGGAAGGGGAAACTGTCGAATTTCTGGAGCTTGACTCATCTAATAACAACATCTTCTCTCGGTTGAGAAAGATGTTGTGGTCAAAGATTGTTTAATTTACTTGCCAGTGTTTCTGCCTTACACATACCCGCAATGATTCTTGAAATTTTAGAAAAATTTTTTGTTCGTAGTCCCGATAACAGCCGCGATGACGTTAAACGTCGTTTGCAAGTGGTAATATCCCATGACCGTGCGGACTTAGACCCCCAAACTTTAGAAAAAATGCGTCAGGAAATCCTGGAAATCGTTTGTCGCTATGTCGAAATAGAAACAGACGGTTTGGAGTTTTGCCTAGAAAGCAGCCAACGGACAACAGCTTTAATTGCTAATTTACCAATCCGTAGGATTAAAGAAAGCCTAGATGAAACGGTTCTAGAAAGTCGTGATATCTTACTGTAGGGGCGCAGGGTCTGCGCCCTGAATTGTCTTGGATTAGACCTTAAAAAGCGAATGGCGGCATTAATTTGACCACCTTCCCATGACTTGACCAATCACCGCCAATTCTGACATTAATTTATCAAACAGGTCTGGGGTTAAAGATTGGGGTCCATCCGATAAGGCTTTAGCTGGATTGGGATGTACTTCTATCATTAACGAATCCGTACCTGCTGCGATCGCCGCCATAGCCATAGCAGGAACAAACTCAGACCAACCCACGCCATGACTAGGATCAATCATGATGGGTAAATGCGTCAACTTTCGCAATACTGGCACAACCGATAAATCTAGAGTATTGCGGGTATATTGACGGTCAAAAGTTCTAATTCCCCGTTCACACAAAATTACATTGGCATTACCCGCCGCTAAAATATACTCAGCCGCCATTAACCAATCTTCAATAGTGGCAGCCATACCGCGTTTTAACAGCACTGGTTTGGGTTGCGCTCCCACTTTCTTCAGCATGGAGAAATTCTGCATATTTCTCGCCCCCACCTGAATCACATCGGCAACTTCGCCAATTTTCTCCAAATCTTCCGTATCCATTACTTCGGTGATAATCCCCAACCCGCTGACTTTCCGCGCGGTTGCTAACAATTCCAAAGCACTTTCACCATGACCTTGAAAAGCATAAGGTGAAGTACGAGGTTTATAGGCCCCACCGCGTAAAAACTTAGCTCCTGCCGCCTTCACCCGCAGTGCTGTTTCTACAATCATTTCTTCATTTTCCACAGAACAGGGTCCAGCGACAACTACCAAAGGATGATGTTCACCAAACACCACATCACCTTGAGGACTATTCACCACCACTTCAGAAGCTTCTCCATGACGGAATTGGCGACTGGCTCGTTTATAGGGTACTTCCACTCGTAATACTTGCTCAATCCATTGACTCAATTCTTGAATGCGGGGGGGATCTAAATCCGCAGTTTCCCCAACCAAAGCAATGACTACTTTATGTTGACCAATAATTTTTTCTGGTGTTAGTCCCCAGCCTGATAATTCTGTGGTAATCCGATTTATTTCTTCCTGTGGGGAACCAACTTTCATGACGATAATCATTTACGAGTTCCTTTTTTAAGTAGATTTTTGATTAACTAACTTTAGATTAACAAGAAAAACTTATGAAAAAAAAATGTAGCGTCAGGTACTTTTTCCTAAATAGACAGTAGTTTGTGCTGAATTTTACTAGAAAAGTTCAAACAATTTCCTAGTTTGTTGTTTGAATTAGTAGAAGAACCAGTTTATCCTAATAACCGTTTTAATCTTTTGTAAACATCATCATCATTGCGCTTACCAACTAAAATTACTTCCACTAAATCTTGATCTGGAAAGTATTTATAAACAATTCGATATTCACTCACCACTATCTACTCGATAAAAACCCTGATAACCAGATATTTTTTCACTATCATTTGGCAAAGGTTCAACATTCAAAGCCAAAACCTTTTTTGCTATTTGTGCTGCTATTTTAGGTTGTAACCCATTGAGAAAATCCAGAACAGTTGCTAAACCATCAAGCCGCGCCATTAGCCAAATGCTCCAGTGCAGATGTAAAAGCCTCTGTACCCACCATTTTTGAATGACTCAAAGCAGTTTCAGCATTTTGAACTAACTGCATATCTTCTAATTCTTGCAATCGAGTAATTAATTTTTGGTAGCTATCTGCGGAAATAATGACATGACTAGGACGTGATTGTTTAGTTAGTAATACTGGTTCTATAGCAGCTTTGTCAAAAACCTCACCATGTTTATTTCGCGCATCTGTAAGAGTATAGGTTTGCATACTATGACTATTTTAGACATTTTGACTATATTCTAGCATAAATATTTTACAGCGATTTCCAATCATATAATATAAGGTACATCCTAGCCCCCTCATCGCACCCCCCTAAATCCCCCCGCAGCGGGGGGAAGAAAAGGATAAGCTTTTGATACTGGAGGGGGTTGGGGGTGGGGTTCTTGTTCCAGGTTTGATGACAATTTGCTGTAAAACTGATACTCGACTGATTTACTCATCTGTTGTTAAAGTAATGTTGTCACGCTAAAATGTCAGCATACAAAATGGTGAACACGAAAAATAGAGTAAGGGACTTCCAAGAGATAAATTATCCTGATTAACCAACCACGGAGGCGCAGAGGACACAGAGGAATAAGGGTTTGAGAGATTTTTGCGTTAGGTGGTTTATCGGTTGTCAAGAGATTGCTTCCTTTCACTCGCAATGACAACTCATGCAGCACAGGTTTATTAGATTAGAGACTTCCAATCAAAAAAATATCCCAAAATTTCTTGTGGTGCGGGACGAATTGCCCGCTAATCATCAAGGACGGGCAAGGATGCCCATCCCACAAAATTGGATCATTTTTTTTGTGGAGTTCTCTAAAATCTTCTATATACTTACCTTTTGATATTGATATGGATAAAAGACGTGATCCCAATTACAAACAGATTAGCGGTCATATTCCACTAGAGCTTTACAAGCAATTTAAAACCGCTTGTTTTTATAGAGATATTAAACAAAGCGAAGCTGTAGAAATAGCTATAGATAATTGGGTTAAAGAAGATAGCCAAGGCGAAAAAACCAGTTAATGCGATTCCTGGGGAGTGCTTCGCTATCTTTCAAAACAAACAAGCCAGTCAGCAAAAATCAGCATGAAAGAGGATGATATTAAACGCTCTAAAGGGAAACTTGACCCTGTAAAAGAGTCAAGATACTGGCTACCAACAGCATCTGAGGAACACTGCAAAAAGATAGGGAAAAAACGGGGACTCCGATTAATCGAAGTCATTGATACCGAAGCCGAAGTTTTACCAATAATTTGTATTTTCGAGGGATACCCAAATGAGTGAAGCAACACTTTCTATATCTATCACTGAATTAATCCCCATGCTGACTGCTATAGCAGAACGTAATTGGGAAAGATTTAAAGAAGTTGAGAAACAATTTGTTACAAAACATGGTGTAGAAGCCTGGGAAGAATTTTTTGCTTTTCGGCTTAAACCTGCTCTAGACAAAGATTCTGACCGTTGGCTACTAATTCAGTGGTGTAGCAAAGGCATCAAATCAGTCAAAATTGTAGCTTAATTTAGATGTTTTGAAACTATCTACTAAAGATTTACAGGCTTCTAAACGGTAGTTTCAGTCCCCTTACGGGGATTCGTTTTTTTGAAATCATATATTACGCGCATCTGTAACAGTATAGGTTTGCATAGAATGACTATTTTAGATATTTTGGCTATTTCTGCTAAGTAGGTTGGCGTTGAAAATTGTCGTTATGGCAAGGCAAAAGGCAATACTTCGACTTCGCTCAGTAACCAGAGGCAAGAGGCAAGAGTGAAGAGGGTTTGGGCGATTTTACGTTTCTTTACACAGTTTGGTTTTATTGTGTTCACCTACTTAATGAAGTGTATAATGAATAGTAAGAAAATTCATTTTAACTAATTACTCAATTGAGCTACGATAACGCTTGTAAGTATTTATCAGAACAGTATCCTTCCGAATTTGTCCGGTGGTTGTTAGCCAGAGAACCGCAACAAGTAGAAGTTCTCAAAACTGAACTAACATTAGAACCAATTCGCGCTGATTCTGTGAGTTTTTTGCAAACAGATAACCAGATTCTGCATATAGAATTTCAGACTTTACCGAAGTCTAGAACACCTTGGTAGAGTCGAGGGCGGGTAGTCGGGTAAGGTTCAAGCGTCACCGCTCTCCCCTCCCCTAAGAACCGTGCATAAGACTTTCGCACTTACACGGCTCAAGCCTTACTTCAAGCGAGTTGACTTGGTTTTAGAATGTTCCTGTTTGTGACAAGCATGATGCAAGTGCTGTAGGTTTTCAATGCCGTCTTGTCCACCTTGAGCAACGGGAACTATGTGATGGGTGTTTAATTCCTCTCCATTGAATAAAGGTTCACCACAGATAGGACATTTCCAATTTTGGTTTTGAGCGATTTTATACTTCCAAGAGTTTTTCTCCCAGTAGCTCTTTCCATATTTCTGGTGGCGTTTTTCCCAGTATTCTTTGAGTGAAGGGTCATCTGGCGACGCTTCCCCCTTGACCTTTACATGGCGTTCGATGGGCGTGTACGCTATCGGAAATAGGATTATATCCTTTTCTTTCCCTCTACGGTCGCTAGTTATCGTAGCGAATGTCCATTTATTACCATTTATTGTCTTGAAGTAACGCTTCCGAATCCATTTTGTATTTTTGTTGGGATGTCTACGTTTAGCCCAACACCAAAGGTATCGCCATGTTCTACTTTTGATATATTCAAAAGTTTTTTTACTAACAACCCCTTTGTAATAATTGGAAAATCCACGAAGAATTGGATTAAGTCTTTTTATAACTGATTCTTGTTCGCACCCATTCATTGCTCTGATTTCTCGCCCAATTCGTTTGCAGAAGTCCAAGACTTTCTTCTTCGAGGGCTTGATAAGCAATTTGCCATTGTAATGGCGGTGGTTGAATCCAAGAAAGTCAAAACCATCCTCCATCGACGTGATTAACGTCTTTTCCGCACTGAGATTCAGTCCTCTTTCTGATAACCATTGCTGAATCTGGATTTGGGCTTTTTCAAGACTTCCTTTGTCTCTAGCTGTGACAATAAAATCATCAGCATATCTAACCACGCCAAGTTTGGAATTAGTGGATTTTATATAGTTTTCTAATCCATGCAAACCGATGTTGGCTAGAAGGGGTGATATTACTCCTCCCTGTGGTGTGCCTGTCTCTGTTGGGTGATATTTCCCTTCAAAGATAAATCCAGCTTTTAACCATCCTTTTATTAGGTTTCTTTTAGGGAAGTTTCCTAATCGCTTGAGGATAGATTCATGGATAATGTTATCAAAGAAACTTTGAATATCAGCTTCTAGAACCCAAGTATTTCTAGCATTTGGACTTGCATTTAATCTTATCCAGTTTTGTGCTATAGCGTCTTGACAACTTCTTCCGGCTCTGAACCCATAGGAATTTGGTTCAAATATGGCTTCCCATTCGGGTTCTAGTGAATTAACTATTATTGCCTGTTCGATTCTGTCACGCACGGTTGGGATTCCGAGCGGTCGTTTTTTACCGTTGGATTTTGGAATCATTACCCGTTTTGTGGGGTCTTGATTGCCGCCTTTCCAGTTGTTTACCAGCTTCACTCGCTGCTCTGGGGTATTGATTATTTCTTTGTCAATTCCTGCCGTTGCTCTGCCTTTGTTGGTCTGAGTGATTTTCCGAACAGATAATATTAGGTTTGCGTAGCTTCTTTGCATTAACTTTTGGAGACTTCGCAGTTTCTTCCAGTTACCAAGTTTTCTCGCGAGAAAGATTCGTTGACGCAGATTCTTAACCGCTTTATTAATCTGTTTCCAGTTGACCTGATTCCAGTTTTCTAGCGGTTTTCTTAGTCCGTTTGTTGTACTTGCATACACCATCTAACTTGTCATCGAATTAAGTTTCTTTTGTTTAGTCTCTTTCTCATAAGACCCAAGAAAAGTCTGCTATTCCTTTCGGTCAGGGACAAAGTTTGAATCCCTATCCCATCTATTACAGACGGGCGTTCGCTTTTTCTCTCATCCTCTACCCTCCAGAGAGTTCTATCTTCCTCACGGTTGACTTACTATGGGATTTCGACCTTTCCATAGACTCTGTAGGGCTTACCTTGTCGTTTCATTTGGTGTATGTTCTCTGTTAGATGTTGATTTTCCTGCGGTGGGAGTTGTATTCACACGATTCATAGAAAATAAAACTATAAATCTACCCACTTACCTTTTGGTTAGAGCCTATCAGCCTTATTTGGCTCTCTGGGCGATGACGCAGTTTAGACATCAATTCACTTTCGTTCATCTTAGGAGAACTCCCTCTTGCTCCTTACCACGTTTTAGGCTAGTAGTTAAGGCTACGTTTGTGGTCTGCACTCCGCCTGTTTCGTTACCTACTTGGGCGTGACCAGACTCTGAAAAGAGTCTTTTTACATGAGGGTAGAGAGTGTGAATTCTCTAGGAGAGTCGGCTCTCCGTCCTAAACGACCTTTCAAGTCGCGCTTATCCCGCGCCCCTCTCTGTTAAATCTGGACGTGCCACTTTCACGGCATCCAGCTTCCGATATTCTTAGCTTTCGCTTTTGCTCATGTGAATATAATCGTGGCAGCTTTCATGAATTGCTAGAAGGTTTTTAGGTTTACCATTCTTATGGTTTCCATCTATATGATGTAAGTGTACCTTCTCATCACTGAGCATTTTTAACCCACAATTACCACATTTATGGTTTTGCCGTTTGAGGGCTTTAGAGGTGTTACCGTCATATAACTTACTGTTGCGTTCGCTCCAGTAGGTTATATCTCCGTCGTAGGGTGATTTTTCACCTTTGACATTGATATGTTTATTTTCGGAGTAAGGGACTGCTGGGAACGCCTTATCTAGTAATTGCTTACTAGTGTAGCGATTCTGCTTTGTTTCCTTGTTGAATACCCTAAATGCTCTAGTTTCGATGTGGAATAACGAGTTTCTTGACCCGTCCATCTTGCAGAAGCGGTGGTAATTCCTCCAACCTCTAACTACAGGGGCTAATTTCTCAGCCTTTGTGGTAGAACCATAATTCGAGTTGTTGACGATGTGTTTTACTTTCTTGCGGAAAGCTTTGAAATTGTCCGCTGATGGGACGCATCTAAACTTCCCGTTTTTCTGGACTTTAAAATTCCAGCCGAGGAAATCAAACCCCTCTGTCGCGGCGGTTAACTTTGTCTTTTTCTCACTGACTTTCATTCCCCGCTCTGCTAGGAACTGACTGATTTTGTCAAGTATATCAGTTGCATCGTCTTGAGGTCTGAGTATTATCACCATATCATCCGCGTAGCGAATTGATGGCTCAATAATCCTTTCCTTTGGGGTCTTGTCTGTGATTCTGTAGCCTGACATCTGGTGATATCTGTGAATACTTTCAATCCCATTTAAGGCGATGTTAGCTAAAAGTGGACTTACCACCCCGCCTTGAGGTGTTCCTTGTTCAGGAAACTCTGGATTAACTCCGGCTTTGAGACAGCGGAATACTCCCTGTCTTATACTCTTAGGAGCGATAAGTTTATCCATGATGGCGGTATGGTTTATCCTGTCAAAGCATTTTTCAATATCGAGTTCTATAACTCGTTTATCTATTCCATTGCAAAATGAGCGTAGGTTGTTGAACAGGATTTTCTGGGCATCGTGAGCCGAACGCCCCGTCCTAAACCCATAGCTGTATGCGTGGAAGGTTGCTTCGTGCGCTGGTTCTAATGCGTATTTGATAAGGCATTGATACGCCCTATCGGCAATAGTGGGGACTTTGAGAATCCGGGTTTTACCATCCTTTTTAGGGATGGGTATTTCACGCAATCCCTGGTGTTTCCAGTTATTGCATTCTGTTCTAAGTTTTTCATTTAGTTCAAACCTTTGCTCGAATGAGAGCGCGGTTTTCCCGTCAATTCCCGCTGTCTTTTTCCCAGCATTTAGCTGTGTTACTTGACGAATAGCCAGTAATCTTGCTGCGGTTGATTTCAGAATCAGCTTTTGTAGGGACTTAGCTTTGCGCTTGTCGCCAACTTGAACCGCTTTGTACACTCGTTTTTGTAGGCGGAATAGGTTACGGCGGAATTTCTTCCAAGGTAACGTTTTCCAGGATTCACTAGAGTTTTCTCTGTGTCTAATCATGCTCTGCTCCAATTTGTGTATTCTGAACACCTCAGACCAATTACGGTCTGTCCTACCCGAATTGAAGGAGTTCCGCTGCTCGTCTAGCCTACTTTAGGGTTCGACCTCCCTAAGACCCTCAATCCGTTTTTATTCGTTCCCTCGGTTAGATTGTTAGTTCCTTTAGGTGTAGCCATTTCAACTACTGGAATCCCTAGACTCTTGCCGCTATTAATTAAAGATGCGGCGGGAATTAATTCCAGTTAAGTCAGGATTTTTAATGTTGTGTCCTGCTTCGTAGTTAGTCGCTTTTC